>PKCT01000158.1 GCA_002862325.1 Phycisphaerae bacterium | reverse complement strand
GCGGGATGGGGATTGAGGTCCATCCGAATGTCGTGAATGGCGGCGTCGAGCGCCGCCTTGTCGTCCCCGGCGAGCAGGGTGCGGACGCGCTCGAACTGTTCATCCGAGAGCATGTCCCGGTGGGGAAAGGTGAGCCGGAAGATCGGATCGTCGGGGACGTTCGACCAGTCGATCAGCTCTTCCATGACGTACTTGTTCGTGCGGAACGGCAGGACCGCAGAGATGACCTCGATCCCGTCACGGAGATCCGGATCCAAGCCCTCCCATTCGGGCGTCTGGGAGACGTTCGATCTGGTCACCGCCTTGAATCGCTCCGGAGCCTGTTCCTCGATCGCCAGGCGATCAGCGGCCGAAGTACAGTTCCTGTTCCCGAGGTGCTGACGTTCCGAAATCATCCTGCAGAGGCCTCCAGCGGCTCGGTGGACGGGGCTTATCGCTCCGTATCCACGGGTCGTGGGTGTCACCCGAGACTGGCCCCGCGACGGAAGCAGGGTGGGTAACGATGTACGGGCGTGGTCGGCTCGAGCTCGCCCGACCAAGACGGTCGCGGCGGCCCGTCAGGGCTGCGGGGAAGAGCGGTCGCAGCGGCACGCCCATGAGCGTCGGCGACGTCGCGTCGCCTCGCGTGGGTCGTGCACTATAGGGCACCTGCCGTCACGTCGGATCGAAAATCGATGAGGGATCGCCAGGAGGGTTCTTATCAGACGAGCGAGACGTGAGCGGAATCAGGAGCACCACCGCGCCCTGGATTCCTGCTCCAAGAAGCCACACGCCCATGAGGCCGAGCTCCATTTCGGCTCGACCGGCCATCGCCTGAGCCGCGGTCACGCCCAGGTTGGCCATCGCCATGTACGCCGTGAACTGGGTGGCGGCGACGGCGGGGCGGCAGACGCCGAAGCACACCGCGAAGAAGGCGGCATTCAGGCACCCCAGCAACCCGGCCTCCACGATCAGATAGAGCCAGAGAACGCCTCGACTCGCCTCCCCGATCAGATCGAGTTGCAGCCCGAAGGCGGTCAGGACGATCGTGAAGAGGATGCTCGCCATCCCGACGACTCGTCGTGGTCCGAGGGCGTCGGCGATGAATCCTCCGCCGATCGACCCCACGAGTCCGGCGAGGATCGCGGCACCTCCGGTGACGGCGCCGTATTCGGTCTCTGACCAACCGAGTTCACTGACGAAGAGTATGGCGGTGACCGGTGCGAGCAGCCCGCTGGCGGTGGTGACGAGGAGCGCGACGACGGCGGTCACCAGGGAGGCGCGATTGGAGAACGCCAGGCGAAGCTCTCGGAGGGTGTTGTTGATACTGCGCGGGCGCACCTGGTCTGGTGTCGTTGGGGGCGGGTCGACGAGGCCCCCGCATTCGGGGCATCGTTCCGTCGCGATCGAGCGCGTGTCGTATTCGCAATGGGAGCAGGTGGTTCCGCGACCGTACGTCACTGGCTTCGACCAGGGGGCCAGCGACTGGCCCGGTCGTTCGACGGTGAGCAGAGGAAACAGGCTGATCAGAAGGATGAGCACGATCATCCCGACGAATGCGGTCGCGAGCCCGCCGCCCACCACATAGATCAGGAATGTGAGCCCCGCTCCGCCGATCGCGGTCCCGAGGTACTTCGATCCGTACATCAATCCACTGGCCTTGCCGCGATCCTTCGGTGGCAGGAGATCGATCGCGAGCGCGTCGACGCAGACGTCCTGCAGACTGTTGCAGATGTTGTGGGCAAGGATGAGGCCGCCGAGCATCCAGAGGTTCGAGGACGGGGTCGGCAACAACCACAGGCCGACGAGGGTGGCGATCATGCCGGTCTGCGCCGCGAGTATCCAGGGGCGGCGTCGCCCGAACCGTGGTGAACCAAAGCGATCGACGAACGGGCCCCAGATCCACTTGAACGCCCATGGAATCGTGCCGACCGCGAAGACCTTGCCGATCTGGTCGACGGTCAGTCCGTCCGCCGCGAGCGAGGCCGCGAGCGTCACGGTGAAGAATCCGAAGGGGATGCCCTGGGCGACGTAGAGCACGCAGAGCACCACGATGCGAAGGATTCGATGTTCGGAAAGGGCGATCATGGGTCGAGCGTGGAATGGACCCGGAGGGGTTCGAACCCTCACGCCGCTTTCGCGGCCGCGGCTTTTAAGGCCGCTGCGTCTGCCGATTCCGCCACGGGTCCGTCCGCAGGGTATCACCCTTCCTCGAGACGACGTCCGGTGGAGCTCAGAACCGAGGAATCGATCGGACTCGGATCGGGTGTCCGAGCGATGGGTCGAAGAAGGAGAGCCGCGAGGCATGAAGAAGCATGCGTTCGGCGGAATCGGGGTCGCCGTAGAGCGTGTCGCCGAGGATCGGCGCACCGAGACCGCCTTCCGACGCCGGGGTGGCGGCGTGCAGCCGCAGCTGGTGCGTTCGGCCCGTCTCCGGGCGGAATTCCACCCTGGTGCACCCATCGAGACGAGCTAGCGTTCTCCAGAGGGTGCGCGAGGGGCGTCCGGTCTCGTGGCACACCATCTGCCTTGGTCGCCTTTCCCAATCGACGGTGAGCGGCAGCTCGATGACGCCCGAATCGTGTTCGAGCTCGCCGGCGACGATCGCCTCGTATGCCTTCCCGATCTTTCGGCGTTCGAACTGGCGAGCCAGTCCGCGATAGACCTTCTTGGTCATTGCGACCACCATGAGGCCGCTGGTCTCGATATCCAGGCGGTGCGGTGTGATCCCTCCATCCGACCAGGGGAAGATTCTTCGGACTCTGGTCTGGATCGAGTCCTGAGCGTCCACGGAACGACCAGGAACCGATCTCAGACCCGGTGGCTTCACGAGGACCGCCCAGCCGTATCCCCTCGCGAGAAGGGCCACGAGCGAGCCGCCTTTCGGATGCGACGCCGGGTCTTGCTCGATCAAGTCCATTCGCCGACGATATGGTGAGGCGATCGGCGACGCGACGATCGCCGGTCGACCGTGGAGGTTTCATTCATGCTCTTTCGACTGGTCTACGACGAGGACCTCGCGCAGGCGGCGTACCTCATCGGTTGCCAGCGGTCCGGCGAGGCGATCGTCATCGACCCGGAACGCGACATCGATCGATATCTCGATCTTGCACGATCGCATGGTCTGCGAATCGTGGCGGTGGCCGAGACGCACATCCACGCCGACTTCCTTTCCGGAGCCCGGGAGCTCGCGACCCATCTCGATGCGATGGTGTACGTCTCCGGCGCCGGCGGGGCCGAATGGCGATCACGGTGGCTCGACGGTATTCGTCATCGGGAGCTCGTCGATGGGGATCGATTCACCGTCGGCGGCATCGAGTTCACCGCTCGGCACACGCCTGGTCACACACCGGAACATCTCTCCTACCTCATCACCGATCGCGGAGGGGATGCCACCGAACCCATGGGAATCGTGAGCGGCGACTTCGTCTTCGTGGGCGATCTCGGACGACCGGACCTTCTCGAATCGGCGGCCGGCGTCGCGGGGGCGATGGAGCCGGCGGCGCGTGAACTCGCCGAATCCGCGCGGCGGTTCCTCGAGCTCGACGATCACCTTCAGGTGTGGCCGGCACATGGCTCGGGCAGCGCGTGCGGGAAGGCGCTCGGCGCCGTGCCTCAGACCACGGTCGGATACGAACGTCGGTTCAACGAAGCCTTGGGACTGGCGGCAGATGATGCGGCATTCGTCGACTTCATCCTCCAAGGGCAGCCCGAGCCTCCCGGCTACTTCGCTCGAATGAAGAGACAGAATCGAGACGGGGTCCCGCTTCTGGGATCCCTTCCAGCGCCGCGACGTCTGACGCCGCAGGAGATCCCGCGGGCGATCGATGGTGCGCGTATCGTCGACGTTCGTCCATGGCCTGCGTTCCGCGACGGGCATCTCCCCGGATCGAACTGGGCGATGGGTGGTGTGGGATTTCTCATGGTGGTCGGTTCATATGTCAAACCCGATGAACGCATCTTGATCGTCTGCGACGAGGATCGCGTCGAATCCCTGGTGAGAGCACTCGTTCGAATCGGCCTCGATCACGTGGATGCGTTCGTCACGCCCGAGGATCTGGAGGTCTGGCAGGCGAGCGACGGCGAAATGAGCAGCGTCCCCGAGTTGGAGGCGGAGGCGTTCGTCGAGCGGATGATCGAGTCCGACCATCACGTTCTGGATGTGAGACGGTCGGTCGAGCATCGGGTGGCGGCACTCGATGGGTCGATCAACGTCGCCCACACCCGACTGGTCGATCGCATCGAGGAGCTTCCGTCCAAGGGGTGTCTGCTCGTTCATTGCGCCGGTGGCGTCCGGAGCGCGGCCGCCGTGGCGGAGCTTCGCCGTCGGGGTTTCGATTCGACCAACGTCGCAGGCGGATGGAAGGCGATCGTTCGAACGAACGTCGATGGCGGTCTCGTGACCGAAGGAGGACGCGGAGGCGGTTGATGGCCGTCCCGGGATTCGGATCGGAGGGTTAGGGAGAGTCGGTAGACTCCAGCGATGATCTCCCTCGAATGCGTATCCGTGCGACTCGGCAACGGGAGGCTCGCCACCCAGGTGCTCGACGGAATGGATCTGACCGTCGATCGCGGCCGGACGCTCGCGCTGGTCGGGCCGAGCGGGTGTGGCAAGAGCACGGTGCTGCGGACGATCCTCGGACTCGTCCAACCCGATCGGGGGCGGGTCCTGGTCGATGGAGTGCTTGTGGAACCCGCCACCAGGGCCGAGGTCCGACGCCGAACCGGATTCGTGATTCAAAACGGCGGCCTCTTCCCCCACCTCACGGGCGGCCAGAACGCGGCATTGCCTGGGGTGCGGGCTGGATGGGACACCTCGAGGGTCGAGGAAAGGCTCGAGGCGCTTTCGGAACTGGTTGAACTCGATCCCGCCACGCTCCATCGATATCCGATCGAGCTGAGTGGTGGGCAGCGTCAGCGGATCGCGTTGATGCGCGCGCTGATGCTCACGCCCGACGTCCTGCTGCTGGACGAACCGCTGGGCGCACTCGATCCCCGGATTCGATGGCGACTCCAGAAGCTCCTGAAGTCGCTGTTCGAACGACTCGGAACGACCGTGGTGATCGTGACCCACGATCTGGCCGAGGCTGACTGGTTCACCGACGACATCGCGCTGCTTCACGAGGGACGGCTGCGAAGACGCGGGCCGCTTTCGGAAGTCGCCGAAAATCGCGACGACGACTTCGTGTCCGCCTTCGTCGAATCCCACGGTCATCTTCGACTTCCGACCGCCGGAGGGGGGCCGGCGTGCTGAAAACGCTGGTCACCATCCTGGTCTTGACGGTCGCGTCCCGGTCCACGATGGCGCAGGTCGTCGTCGGCTCCAAGAATTTCACGGAGGGCGTGGTCGTCGGCGACCTCGCCATGCTCGTGCTCGAATCGGCGGGCATCGAGGCGACGCATCGCAGTGCGCTTGGTGGGACACGAGTCCTCTTCGAGGCGCTGCAAAGCGGGCAGATCGACGCCTATGGCGACTATACGGGGACGATTTCGCAGGAACTGGTCCCGGGAACGCCACCGGACGAGCATGCGTTGCGGGCGGCCCTGGCGCCCCTCGGCCTCGGAATCACCAGTTCGCTGGGCTTCAACGACACCTACGCGATTGCGGTCCGTCGGGATCTCGCGGAAGCACGCGGGATCGAGACGATCTCGGATCTTCGATCCCATCCCGATCTGCAGTTCGGCTTCGGCAATGAATTCATCGGACGTTCCGACGGGTGGCCGGGCCTCCGCGACGCGTACGGACTTCCGCAGGAGGACGTTCGGGGGCTCGAGCACGATCTCGCGGTGGCGGCGTTGCGGGATGGGTCCATCGATGCGACCGACGTCTACACGACGGAGGCGAAGATCGATCCGCGTCGCATGGTGCTGCTCGAGGACGATCGCGAATTTTTCCCTCCCTATCAGTCGGTGATCGTGCATCGATTGGACCTCTCTGAGCGTGTTCCCGGTGCGATCGAAGCCTTGTCGCGTCTCGAAGGCCGATTCGACGAGGCCGAGATGCAGGCGATGAACGCCTCGGTCGAGATCGATGGGCGTCCCGAGGTCGAGGTCGCGGCGGAAGGGTTGTCCGTCGTGATGGGAGGCGAGGTCGTCGCCAGCGCGGCGACGTTGTTTGATCGGCTGACCACGACGACCCTCGAGCATCTTCGGCTGGTCCTCGTCGCGATGGTGCTGGGCGTCGCGGTCGGGGTTCCGCTTGGAGTCGCAGCCTTTCGACTGCCGAGAATCGGTCATTGGATTCTTGGCGGTACCGGCGTACTCCAGACCATTCCTTCGCTCGCGTTGCTGGTCTTCATGATTCCAATTCTCGGAATCGGTGCCGCGCCCGCGATCGCGGCGCTGTTTCTCTACAGCCTGCTCCCGATCGTGCGGAACACGGAGCTCGGTCTGCGAGGGATCTCTCCGGAACTGCAGGAGTCGGCCGCGGTCCTCGGATTCGGGGGCTGGGCCCGGTTTCGTCGCATCGAGCTACCGCTGGCCATGCCCTCGATCCTCGCGGGAATTCGGACCAGCACGGTGATGATCATCGGATTCGCGGTTCTGGGCGCGCTGATCGGAGCGGGCGGCTACGGACAGCCAATTCTCAACGGCGTCCGTCTTCTCGACGAAGGCCTGATCATGGAGGGTGCGATTCCCGCCGCGGTGATGGCGATCGCGGCGCAGGGACTCTTGGGAATCGTGGAGCGTCATGCCGTATCCAGGGGACTTCGAATCCGACGTTCGTGAGAGGATGATCGAATTTTCGACTAAGGGTGAAGCTCTCGGGTCGAGTTGTACGAGGTGTTATTTGTGAAGGGCTCGAAAACCGAGTCCTGGTGCTTTCGATCAGGAATGGTTAGAAGATTGGAGCGACGACGCTTGCCGGACGGGCAGCATGAATACGAGACCGACGAAAGCTTCCGACATGATGTCGTCGAGGCCCTCACCTCCGATCACCGTCGGATTTCGAGCAAGCATCTCTACGACGCACGGGGGGCATCGCTGTTCGAGGAGATCTGCGAGCTCCCGGAGTACTATCCGACTCGGACGGAGGTGGGAATACTCAGGGCCTATCTTCCCGAGATCGCGAAGGTTCTGGGGGTCGGGGTCAGGGTCCTGGAGTACGGCAGCGGTGCGAGCGTCAAGACGCGACTGCTCCTCGATCACCTCGAATCGCCGTTGGTCTACCACCCCATGGACATCTCCCGGCAACAGTTGGCGGAGACCGCTCTGAAACTGGGCCGCGACTATCCCGAGCTCGACGTCGAGCCGCTTCATGGGGACTTCAACGCTCAGGTCGAAATCTCCTCCGCGGCGCGGGGCGATGCTCCGCTGGTGGCGTTCTTTCCCGGTTCCACGCTTGGCAATCTCGATCCCGACGATGCGAACAACCTGCTTCGTCGCACGCGATCCCTGGTCGGCGATCGTGGAGGTTTCCTGCTCGGCCTGGATCTCGTCAAGGAGGTCTCGGTCATGGAGGAGGCCTACGCCGATAGCGCAGGCGTGACTGCGGCCTTCAATCTGAACCTCCTGGACCGCATGGTCGCCGAGCTGGGGGCCGTCCTGGACCGGGGAGCATTCAGGTTCGAGAGTAGCTGGAGCGACGTGCAATCGGCCATCGAAAGCCGGATCGTCGCGACGAGATCGACCGTTATCGAACTGGATGGTCGCACGCATCCATTCGCCGCGGGCGACTTCATCCACACCGAGAATTCCCGCAAGTTCGATCTCGACCGGTTCCTCGCCGACGCCACAACCCTTGGATTCCCGAGATCCAAGGTGTGGACTGACGACGCCGGTTGGTTCGCGGTGATTCTGTTGCAGACTTCCTGACGGAGCCGGCCCGCTGGCGAGGCCGGTCCCAGGACTCGTTCAGGCTTTCTTCTCGTGGTGTCCACCGAACTCGAAACGTTGGGCGGACATGATCTTGTTCGCGAACTCGGCTTCCCCTCGAGAGCTGAACCGGCCGAACAAGGCGGCCGCGAGCACGGGGGCGGGGGTCGACTCGTCGATGGCGGCCTGCAGGGTCCAGCGTCCCTCGCCGGAGTCCGAGACCCGGCCGCCGAACTCCTCGAGCTGGGGACTCTTGGCGAGCGCGGAGGCGGTCAGATCCAGGAGCCAGGAACCGATCACGCTCCCGCGACGCCAGACCTCGGCGACCTCCTCGAGGTCGAATTCGTACTTGTACGCATCCGGCTCGCGCAGCGGCGTCGTCTCTGCGTCCACGTCTCGCTGGTGGTTGCCGGCGTCCGCGTGCTTGAGGATGTTCAGGCCTTCGGCGTAGGCAGCCATGATTCCGTACTCGATCCCGTTGTGCACCATCTTGACGAAGTGGCCGCCGCCGTTCGGTCCGCAGTGCAGCCAGCCGTCGTCGGCTGTCGTGACCTTGCCTTGCCGCGCCTCGGTCATCGGTGCGGCCGCCTTGCCCGGTGCCAATGCGTCGAACGCAGGCGAAAGGTGCTTCACCGCCTCGTCCGGACCGCCCACCATCTGGCAGTAGCCGCGTTCGAGTCCCCAGACGCCGCCGGAAACCCCGACGTCGACGTAGTGGATGCCCTTCTCGGCCAGGTGCTTCGCGCGTCGAAGGTCATCCTTGTAGTAGGAGTTTCCGCCATCCACAAGCATGTCACCCTTGGCGAAATGCGGCGTGAGCTCGTCGATCATGCCGTCGACCAGGGCGACGGGCAGCATCATCCACGCCGTCTTCGGAGCTTCGAGCTTGGACGCGAAGTCGGCGACGTCGGTGGCGCCGATCGCGCCCTCCGCTTCGAGCGCCTTCACCGCGTCCGGGTTGACGTCGTACACGACGCAACGGACGCCGGCCTTCATCATCCGCCGGACCATTCCCGCGCCCATGCGGCCGAGTCCGAGCATTCCAAGTTGCAGTGTCATGACATCTCCTCTTCGGGTTAGGTTGGTTGAATGCGGACGAGTATACGCACGTCGTCGCATCGGTACGGGTCAGCCGTCCCCGGGTCCGGATCTGGATCTGTGCAGTGCGACCGCCCGCTCGAGTAGCCAGTCCGCGAAATCCCGCTTCGACATTCGGGCCGGCGATGGCTGGAGAGCGGGTCCCGTGCGGGGGATGAAGGTGCCCTCGATCGAATCGGACTCCATGGTGGAAAGGGGGTTGGCGACGATGGCATGGAGATTCTTCCCTGCGAGCTTCTCCCGTGCTCTGGCCTCGAGGTCGCTGGTCGACTCCAGGGCGAATCCGATCCGGGTTCCGGAATGGTCGCATTCGCTCAGCATGGCGATCAGATCCGGAGTTGGCTCGAGTCGGAGCTCGAATCCTCGGTCGTGGCGGGGGATCTTCACGTCCTCGAGGCTCCGGACGGGACGGTAGTCCGCGACCGCGGCCGCCATGATCAGGAGGTCGTGTTCTGGCCAGAAATTCCTGAGGCAGGACTCCAGGTCCTCGGTGGTCTGGAACCTGTGAACCTCGGACTGCGAAGAAGGTTCGACGTGAACGCCGGGGCCGAGCAGCAGGGTGGTCGGAAGTCCGAGGTTCACGGAGGCCCGGGCAAGTTCCAAGCCCAGGCGTCCTGAGGAGCGATTTCCAAGGAACCGGACCTCGTCGATCGGTTCCCAGGTGGGACCGGCGGTAATCAGGACTCGTGGGTGGTTTTCGAGGGAGTCGTGAGGCGTCATGGTCCAGAAGCCCATCGGTATGGCACGAGTCGTCCAGGCGGTCGTTGCAGGACGGGGGACTCCTCCTCATACTAGAGGACTGCGAGTTCGGTTGGGATGAAAGAGCTCGCGGGGTTCGAAGTCGCCGGCGACGTCGCTTGCGAAGCAGGTTGGATCTCATCTTGGATGCTCGACGGGCCGCACCGATAGCGTTCGTTGAGAACACTGGAGTTTCGATTTGGCCAGGAAGGTTCGCAAGAAGCTCGGCGAGATCCTGATCGAGCAGGGGGCGGTCACCGACGACGCCATCACCGAGGCCTCGGCCGCAGCGGCCGAGAGCGGAAAGCGTCTCGGTGAGGCGCTGGTCGACGGAGGGTTCGCGACGGAGGTCCAGATCGGCGAGGCTCTGGCGACCCAACAGGGTTGTGAATTCGTCGACATCAATTCCGCCGACGGATCGAATCTGGTCGACATGACGCTCATCGACCCCGATGTGGTCCAGAAGTTCGGAGTCCTTCCCCTCCTCCCGGGCGGCAGTGGAAAGCTTCGAATCATGGTCCCCGACGCGACCGATCTCGAAGCGATCGCGATGCTCGAGTTCCGATTGCCCGAGGACTTCGAGATCGTGGTCGGCGTCCCGGCGCACATGGCCGACTTCATCTCGGGCGACGGTGGCGCGAACCTGAATCAGGGGACCACCGCCACCTCGGTCGATGTCACGCTCGACAAGTCGGTGGACCAGTCCGTGGACTCGTCGATCGACGCGTCGATCGATCAGGACGCATCCGACTCCCGCATCGTGCGACTCGCGAACGAGATGATCATCGAGGCGGTCCGGGGGCGTGCCAGCGACATCCACCTCGAACCCCGCGAGGATCGGGTGGTTCTTCGATACCGCATCGACGGCGTCTGTCATGTCCGCCAGGAGTTCCCGAAACGGAACCAGCAGGCGCTGCTCGCCCGCCTGAAGCTGATGGCGGGGGTCAACATCGCCGAGAAGCGGGTGCCGCAGGATGGTCGCATCAAGCTCCCGATCGACGGCGAGCAGATCGATTTCCGCGTCTCGACCTGCCCTGCCTACCACGGTGAAAGCGTCGTTCTGCGGGTCCTGCGTCCAGATTCGGTCCGAATCGGTCTGGAGAACATCGGGTTCGAGTCGGACAATCTCGACGTCTTCAACAAGGTGATTCGCAGGCCGAACGGGATCTTCCTCGTGACCGGCCCCACCGGATCCGGCAAGACGACGACCCTCTACTCAGCGCTCAACGTTCTGAATCAGCCCAACCGGAAGATCATCACCGCGGAAGACCCCGTGGAGTACAACTTCAACGGGATCAACCAGGTCCAGGTGAAGGAGGGGATCGGCCTCACGTTCCCCATCATCCTCAAGGCGATGCTCCGGCAGGCGCCGAATGTCATCCTGGTCGGCGAGATCCGCGACCGCGAGGTCGGAGACATCGCGATTCAGGCGGCGCTCACCGGTCACCTGGTCTTCTCGACGTTGCACACCAACGACGCCCCGAGCGCGATCACGCGCCTGGTGGACATGGGCATCAAGCCCTTCCTGGTGGCGAGTTCGATCCAGGCGATCATGGCCCAGCGACTCATCCGAGTGCTCTGCAAGGATTGCAAAGAGATCGACGAGAGCCCGGATGCCAAGATCCTTCGGCTCGTCAACATCTCCGACGAGGAGGTCCAGGCCGGCAGCATCCATCGTGCCGTCGGGTGCGCTAAGTGCAACGGATCCGGCTATCGCGGGCGGATGGCCATCTTCGAGCTCATGGTCATGAACTCGGAGATCCGCGAACTGGCCTTCGAACGGGCATCGATCTCCGCGATTCGCCAGGCCGCCATTCGGGGCGGGATGCGAAGCCTCCTGGGCGACGGCAAGGTCAAGATCCTTCGTGGCGTGACGACCCCGGATGAGGTCGCCAGGTTCGCGCAGATCGAAGGCTTCGATCCGACGGAGATCGGCGCCGCCTGATCCATGTTCCACCTTGTCGTCGGGCGTTCCGAGCTCGTCGACGTCACCACCACGAGACACCCATGTCCACCATTCAGATCGATCGTCTTCTCGACACCGTGGTCAAGCAGAACTGCTCGGACCTTCACCTCACGACCGGCCGGCCTCCCACCGTCCGTCTGAACGGCTCGCTTCGCAACCTCCAGACCAAGACCCTGGAGTCGGACGACATGGTCGCCTTGATGAAATCCGTCACGCCGGAGAAGGGGCAGCAGGAGCTTCAGGAGATGGGCTCTACTGACTTCGGGTTCGCCTGGGGCGACGCGGCGCGATTCCGCGTCTCGGTCTTCCGACAGCGTGGCGACATCGCGATGTGTCTTCGCCTCATTCCGAACAAGCTCCTCACCTTCGAGGAGATCGGACTTCCGCCGATCTGCAAGGAGCTGATCCGACGTCCTCGCGGTCTCTTCATCGTGACGGGGCCTACTGGATCGGGCAAGACGACCTCGCTGGCGACCATGATCGACTACATCAACATGAACATGGATCGTCACATCATCACGACCGAGGATCCGATCGAGTACTACCACTACCACAAGAAGTCGATCGTGAACCAGCGCGAGCTGGGTTCCGATGTCCCGGCCTTCTCCGAGGCGCTTCGGCGTGCGTTGCGACAGGACCCGGACGTCATTCTCGTGGGCGAAATGCGCGATCTCGAGACGATCGAGGCCGCGATCGCGGCGGCCGAGACCGGCCACCTCGTGTTCGCGACGCTCCACACCACCGGCGCATCGGGAACGATCAACCGAATCATCGACGCGTTCCCGGTCGATCAGCAGGCCCAGGTCCGAGTGCAGCTCTCGGTGGCCCTCATCGCCGTTCTGAGCCAGCAGCTGTTGAGTCGGGCGGACAAGCCCGGCCGCGTCGCGGCCTACGAGTTCCTGGTGGT
>PKCT01000265.1 GCA_002862325.1 Phycisphaerae bacterium | reverse complement strand
GGGGGCCTCTTCATGTTCCTCGGTCTCGTCGTCGTTACCGCACTCTGGGCCGGCATGCACATCGAGCGATCGTCGCCCTCGATCCAGATCGGTCCGACGGCTCTTTTCGACGATATCGGCATCGCTGAATTCCAAGATCGGGCGATGGTGCCCTCGGAAGAACAGGGCGACGCGTGGTTGATCGAACGCGTCCCGATCTTGGTGGCGTGGGGTTGGGCATTGGGCGTGGTCCTGCTCACCATGAGGTTGCTCGTCCAATGGCGACGGATGTATGCACTTCGGAACCACGGTGTCGTATCGCCCGACGATGCGATCGACGGTTGCTTCGAACGAATCAAGGCGAGCCTGTCGATCAGGGATTCCATCGAGCTTCGCATCAGCCACCGAGCGGACTCTCCGATGGTCCTGGGTTGGTGGCGGCCGCTCATTCTCGTGCCCGCGTCAACCTTGACCTCGCTGACGCCCGACCAGCTCGAGACGATTCTGACCCATGAGCTTCTGCACGTCGCACGACGCGATCATCTCCTGAACATGGGTCAGGCAATCGCTGAAATCGTGCTCTTCTTCCATCCTGCGACCTGGTGGCTGTCCCGGCAGATTCGGCTCGAGAGAGAGAACTGCTGTGACGACGCCACGATCCATGCAGGGGGTTCGCCACGGCATCTCGCCGAGGCGATCTTCATCCTTGAAACTCTTCGCACTCGTCGAAATCCAGCTCAGGTGGCCCTTGCTGCCACGGGAGGTTCTCTCATGACTCGTATCGAACGTCTCTTCGAATCCAATCGTCCCGCCCAGATCAGCGGTGGGTGGAGATTGATGTCAGCATGCACCATCGTCGTGATGGGAGGAATGCTCCTCGGCACCACGATCGTCGCTACGCCCAGCTTTGCGCAGGCGGGTGGAACCAGAATGATCGAACAGGCGGGCAAGGATGACGCCAAGTCCGACCGCGCCAGGCGACAGGCTCGGATCGAGAAGCGGATGGCGATGCTGGCCGAGACTCTGAAGGGGCAGGTCGAAGCCGGCGATCTCACATTGGAGGAGGCGGAAGCGGAATACGCGGCCGCCGAAAATCGGATGATGCGTCGGATTCGAGGGGAGGAGCACGACGCGGAAGCAGTCGGCCGTAGGACTGCGATCGATCTCGACGAATTGAAGGCAGGCATCGAGACGCGATTGAAGGCGATGTCGGAAATGCTCCAGAAGCAGGTTGATGCGGGCGAGATCTCCGAAGCGGATGCCAAGGCGAAGTTCGCTGCGGCCGAAAAGGCCATGTGGACGCGTTACCGAGCCGCCGAAACCAGTCGGGCCGAGGGGGCCGACGGTCGGGCGGAAATCGACCTGGAGGCGCTGAAGTCGCAGATCGAAGCACGGCTCGCGAAGATGGGAGAGTCGTTGAAGAAGCAGGTCGCCGCCGGTGAGATCACCGCCAAAGAGGCGGAAAAGAGATTCAAGGCGGCTGAGAATTCCCTGTGGTCCCGCTATCGCAAGGCCGAGCTCGCGCAGACCAAGGGCGACGCCACCAACGCGGATGAACTGGCGTCGCTTCGCGCGAAGGGGCGTGAGCGTCTCCGAATCTTCGCTGATCAACTCCAGAAGAGGGTCGAAGCCGGCGAACTGACGGTGGAGGAGGCCGAGGCGGAACTGCAGGTCGCCACGCAGAAGGTGCAGCGTCGTGTGCGCGCCGCCTATGCCAAGGCGATGAATGGGGCAGAACAGACCGGTCGAGATTCGGCGGCCAAGGGCAAGGCCGAACTCGTGGAGCTCAAGGCGGGTATCGAGGCTCGGCTTCGCAAGATGGGTGAGGGGCTTCGTCGCCAGGTCGCGGCCGGCGAGTTGACCGCCGAGGACGCACGGGCGAAGTTCGAAGCCGCCGAAAAGCAGATGTGGACGCGATATCGAGCGGCCGAGGCGAAGGAACGTGAGGACTGAGTTCCCGGCTCATCCGTCGGATCGAGGAATGAATCGCCCGCCCCTCCCCCTAGAGGGGGAGGGGCGGGCGGCTTTGCGTGCGAGAAACGCGTCGAGGGTCCCGGGCGGTCGTTTGATTCCGCGTAATCGGGTATTCCGACCTGATCTGGCTGTCATCGTCCGCTATTCTCGGTGCACGACGATCGGCGTCGCGATCGATGACCCAGAAGGTTTGGAGAACGAGATATGAGAGTGTTGACTGCTTTGAGTGCGGGCTGTGTCGCGATGAGCTGCGGTGCGACGACCTTCGGTGATTCGATCGCGAACCTGACGGTGGACTCCGGCTCCTCCGCGACGGTAGAGATCCGTCTCGAGGTCAACGTCGCGATCGCAGGCAGTGGCAACGACACCGCGACGCGGAACGTCGGGGTCACCGGTCTCGCCGGAGGCACGCTGAAGAGCGAAGAGCCCTTCACCGTGATCGACATCGAGACGCTGAGCCTCGATCTCTCGAACACGTCGTTCGGCTACGAGTTCTTCTGCGTGCCGTTCTTCGGTTGCGCCGTCAGTGGCGATCTCGCGGTCGCCGACTTCAATCTCGGTATCGCCGAGACCCTCTCCGGAGGCATCGGGAAGGGCGGGAACGTGGTCTTCTCGGAAGCGCTGTTCAATCCAAGCTTCAACTTCGATGTCGCCATCTCGGGCGTGGTCAACGAGAACCTCACGGGCGAGTTCAACGACGTCGCCGCCCAGACGTTCAGCTGCCGAGTCGATGCCGCGAAGGGCGTCGCGTTCCTCGACAACTTCTCGATCGACACCATCGTCTACGACGTCGATCCCACGACCCTGCCCTCTGGCGTCAATTCGGTGCGGATCATCGCGGACGTCGATCTCGGGGGCGTCTCGATGACGGGGGCGTACGTGCCCGAACCCGAACCGTGCGAGGGGGACTTCGACGGCAACAACGTCGTCGATGGTGGCGATCTCGGTTTCCTGCTCGCGGCCTTCGGTTCGGTCGACGCAGGCCTGGATCTCGACGGATCCCCGGGCATCAATGGATCCGATCTCGGCGTCTTCCTCGCCAAGTTCGGACCGTGTCCCTGATTGCGAAGAGCCGACTTCGACGCGCGGATTTTCCGGCAAGCGGCTCGTATCGAAGGCTCTTTGACGCATCGCCCTTCGCGGGCGATCACGGTGGTCGTGACACCCTGCACTCGTCACTGTTTGCTGCGCCGCCCCAGCTGGTCGATACGGCTTGGCTTCGCGCCGTTGCAGAGCAGTTTCGGCGATAATGCGGAATGACGTATCGAGAAATCCGGCTCTATTCAACCCTTCCGAAGCGATAATGCCCGTTTGCCGAAAGGCAAAAAACCGCAAATTTTGTACCGCCTGAAGAGAGGTCGGGAACAAACCCAGGGTCGACGCATCTGTTTCAGGTGGTCTCTTTTAGGGTCACCAGTCGCAACAGGTGCAGATCTACACTTCTTTCCGGAGATTCAGAGACATGAAAATTGCCACACAGGGCCATCTCATGGCGGGAGCGGTCGCGTTGACGACAACGGCTCTCTTCGCCGCCAGCGTCGAAAAGTCCGCCCCGGTAAGGATTCAGCAGGACATCGTCATTGGTGACGGCGGTTTGGAAGTCGCCGATCCCATCGGTGGGAAGTCCATCATCATCGACGAGGACTGGGCGAGACACGAGGTGGTTCCGAACCGCGTCTTCGTGAAGTTCAGACAGGATCTCGCGCTGCAGGGGCGGGAGAATCTGCTGGCTGAGATGGATGCCGAGATCTCCAGCTCGTACGAGCGGACGCTCCCCCGCACCCACTGTCTCGAGATCCCGGGGGACGTCGGCGACTTCCTCGACCGCTATCGGTTCCGCGGCGACGTGCTCGAATACATCGAGCCGGTCTACGTGCTGGAACTGCACGACACCATCCCGAACGACGCCGGCTGGAATCAGCTCTACGGCATGGATCGGATCAACGCCCCGGCGGCCTGGGACCAGACCACCGGCGACCAGGACTTCGTGATCGCGATCATCGACTCCGGCGCCGATCCTTCCCACCCCGATCTCGCCGACAATCTCTGGCAGAATCCGGGCGAGATCCCCGGAAACGGCATCGATGACGACGGCAACAATCTCGTCGACGACACCTTTGGCTGGGACTTCTACGATGGTGATGCGGTGCCCGCGGACCAGAACGGTCACGGCACCCACACCGCGGGGACCGTGGGCGCACGGGGCAACAACGGCTTCGGCGTGGTGGGCGTGAACTGGCAGTGCAGTCTCATGATCTTCAGGGTCGGCGACCAGTTCCTCTCGAGCCAGGCAATCCTCGACTCGCTCCAGACGGCGCTTCTGAATGGAGCGAAGGTCTCCAACAACAGCTACGGAGGCGGCGGATTCAGTTCCACGTTCTCCAACCTGATCCGCGTGGCGGGTGAGGACTACGAACACATCTTCTGCGCCAGTGCTGGAAACAGTGGCACCAACGGCGCAAGCTACCCCGCGGCCTACTCCCACTACAACATCATCTCGGTGGCCGCGAGCAACTCCAGCGACAGCCTGGCGGGGTTCAGCCAATACGGGGCAGACGTCGACGTCGCCGCGCCCGGCGTCGGGATCCTCAGCACTACCCCCAGTAACGGGTACGCGTACTTCGACGGCACGTCGATGGCGGGTCCGCACGTCGCCGGCGCCGCCGCACTGATCTACAGCGTCCTCGGCAACGTCGACTACGAGGTCGTGGTCAACCTCATCTACGACAACGTTCGTCCGGTCGCCGGGCTGAACGGTCTCGTGGTCACGGGTGGCGTTATTGATGTCAATGCGGCGTTGGAGAACTCCTTCATTGGTCCGGAGCTCGGGCTGAGTGGGACGATCCCCACGTTCATTCCCGCTGGCGAGGAACTGACGCTCGCCATCGACGTCGATCCTCGTCAGGATTCGATCGTCCCCGGATCGCCGAGTCTCCTTATCGACTTCGGTAGTGGCGTTTTCCAGGGGCTCCCCTTGACGCAGACCAGCGCGCTTCGATACGAAGTGACGCTTCCCGCCGCCGAGTGCGACTGGAATCCGAGGTTCTACTTCAGTGTTCGGGGCGAGGTCGTCGGTCTCATGAGTCTGCCCGAGGGTGGGGCCGCCGACACGCTGACCTTCTCGGTCGGTGAGGACGTCGTGGTGGTCGAGGACGACGCGAACGCCGACGGTCAATGGACCATCGGTCTTCCCAGCGATACCGCAACCACCGGTCAGTGGACGCGCGGAAACCCGAACGGCACCGATGCGCAGCCCGAGAATGCGGCGAGTGGTGCGAACTGCTTCTTCACCGGTCAGGGATCGGTTGGTGGCAGCCTCGGCGAAAACGACGTGGATGGTGGCTTCACCACCCTCATCTCACCCTCGTTCGACGGGGCGGCGGTCGCGAATTCCGTGATCTCCTATCGACGGTGGTATTCGAACGACACCGGATCCGCGGCCAACAGCGACGTCATGGAGATCGACATCTCCAACGACGGTGGATCGACCTGGCAGCCCGTCGAGACCGTCAGTGAGAACGCGGGGGCCTGGGTCACGCGATCGTTCGACATCGCGTCGCTCATCACTCCGACCAACGACATGAAGATCCGATTCATCGCAAGCGATCTCGGAGACGGATCCCTGGTCGAGGCGGCCATCGACCTCCTCGTCGTGGGTGGCATCCAGTGCGTCGACAACGAAGGCCCCATATGTCTCGGAGACCTCAACACTGATGGTCAGGTGAACGGCGAAGACGTCGGCCTGCTCCTCGGCTTCTGGGGAACTTCCGAGCCGATCGCCGATCTGGACGGTAACGGAACCGTGGGTGGTGGTGACGTCGGCCTGATTCTCGGCGGATTCGGGCTGTGCCCCTGACCCCGAGATCCGAACCGGCCCTGCCTTTCGATCAGTGCGACGCCCCCGGCCATGCCGGGGGCGTCGTTCTTCCAATGCTCGGGAAGGATCAGGACGCCGAAGGCATTGCGTTCGATGAGCGGCGTCGCGACCCATGTTTCGCGTAGACGCGCTTCGCTTCGTCGCGGGCCCTTCTGGTGCCGCGGACCGCAAACACCCGTTGCTTGGCCTCCCGGTACGCCGTCGCATGATCGACCACCGGAGCTGGGTAGTCCGATCCAACCACGCATCCGGCCATCTGTTGGGTGAGGCTCGGCATGATCTCGGGCTGCGCGATGAACTCGGTTGGCACCTCGCGGAGTTCCGGAATCCAGCGGCGGATGAAGTCGCCGCGAGGATCCTGGTCGGCCACCTGCTTGATCGGCGAATAGATTCGGACGGTGTTCATCCCGGTCGTGCCGGCCTGCATCTGGCACTGCGAATAGTGGATGCCGGGCTCGAAGTCCAGGAATCGGGTCGCGAGATGCTCGGCGATCGGTTTCCAGTGCAGCCACAGGTGATAGGTGGCGAAAGAAACCAGCATCGCACGCATGCGGAAGTTGATCCAACCCGTTCGGTCGAGACATCGAAGGCAGGCGTCGACGAGCGGATAGCCGGTGCTGGCCGTGATGAACGACTCGTATCGCGATCGCTCGAGGGCCGTCCACGAATCGCGATCCTGTTGTCGCATTCCGTCGTATGCGCGGTTGAAGTTCTCGAACTCGATCTGCGGCTCGTCCTCGAGCTTCTGGATGAAGTGGCAGTGCCAGCGGAGTCTCTTCTCGAAACTCGAGATCGATCGCGGCCAGGATCCCGCGACGGAACGACTTCGAAGTTCCTCGACGCGGTCCCGGGTCGCGTGGAACACGGTACGAATCGAGATCGATCCATAGGCGAGGTGCGGACTGAGCCGACTGCAGGCGTCCCATCCATCGATCGGTGACGACATCGCCCGTTGGTACGTCTCTCCACGCTCGAAGAGGAACGACTCGAGCGTATGGCGTGCCTCCTGCTCGCCTCCGGTCTGGATCTCGGTCATGCCGTTCTTGGAGACGTTCATCAAGGCCGCGTCGGGAGTCGGTTCCTCGGCGAGTGATTGGGGATCTGCGTGGTCGGGCCCGACCATCGTGGTCGGTGTCGCGAGCGGTGTCGGGCTCATTCGTCTTCGCCAGCGGGCCGCCCAGCCGTCCCGGGATCGCAGGGGGCGGAAGACGCCGTGCTGCGGATGTTCGGTCCATCGAACCCGACGCTTCCGGCACCACGCCGCGACGTCGCGATCCCGATCGTAGGTTACGGCGAGACCGGTCTCCTCATGGCTCCAGAGTCGATCGAATCGCCAGGTCTCGTGGAGGCGATCGAGAACGTTCGCAACCGCACCGGATCGAACGAGCAGGACGGATCCCAGGGTTCGAAACCCTTGGCGAAGCTCCTTGAGGCAGTCCTCGATGAATGCGAGATGTCCCGCAGCGAACTCCTTCGACGAGAGGATCACCGGTTCGTGCACGTACAGACCGATTACCCGGCCCTCGGCGATGGCGTCGCGAAGAGGTTGATGGTCGGAGAGACGGAGGTCTCTTTTGAACCAGACGACGGAACGGGTCACGGAAGCCGTTTCGCTGCCACCCCCGAGGCGGATTCCCGCCCACATGGGATTCGAAGCCAGCTCCGGGCCGCAGGGCTGCGATCGATTCGGTCGAGTTCGGGATCAGATCGTCAACATCGTGACCGCGACCAGGACGACCATGACCCCGAAGGCGATCCGGAGCATCCGCCCCGGAACTCTGCTGGAGAACGGAGCGCCGAATCGGGTCCCGACGATCGATGCGGTGCCTGCGATCGGCAACGCAGGCCAGTACACGGCACCGATGAGGGCGGAGTCGGTCGAGGTCGTTCCCATCAGCATGAACGAGATGGTTCCGACGATCGCCGCGGGAAGGGTGAAGACCGAGCTCGTGCCGCTGACCAGTCGCTGGGGGAGACCCGTGGAGGTCAACCACGGCACGCTCAGTGCACCGCCGCCGACCCCGAGCAGACCGGATTTGAAGCCGATGACCGAACCTACGATCGAGCCACGAAGCAGCCCGGGATCGCGACGGATTCGTTCTTCGGTCGATCGGAAGCCGAAGATCATGGTTCCACCGACGACGACGAGCACGATGGCGAAGATCGTCGAAAGCGCTTGTCCCGAAAGGCGATGCGAAAGTAGTGCGCCGGCGACGACACCGCAGGCGATGCCTCCGATCGTCCGGTACACGATCGGCCAGACCACATCATGGCATCGTGCATGCGAAAACGTGGAGCCGATCGAAGTCGCGATCATCACGGACAGGGACGTGCCCGCGGCGACGTGCATGCGCTGGTCGGTGGGGATGTCCAGAAGCATGAAGATTCCGAGGAAGGCCGGAACCATCAGCATGCCGCCGCCGATTCCAAGCAGGGCCGAGACGAACCCGATGCCCGCTCCCGCGATCGCCATCAAACCTAGGGCCGTTGCGCTCCAGAGATCCACGGCGCGATGGTACCATCACCTATCACGCCGGCCGTCACGGTGTCGCCGGTGAACCCGGGGGATCCAACGTCTTCGCCTCAAGTTCGGGAGACCCCATCATGTTCCTTAAGTCCTCGGACTTCCCCTTCACCACGAGTCTGGAACGCCACGCGGACGAGATCCGTGCTGAGTTCGAAGCGCTCGCTCCGGACGAGTTCATGGCCTGGCCGGAGAAGTTCCTCTGCAAGGACGGCTGGGACGTCTTCGGACTCTGGGCGCATGGCGTGCCGATGGAGGAGAACTGCCGACGGTGTCCGGCCACCATGCGGGTGGCGAGCGGGATTCCGGGCCTCACCACCATCGGCTTCTCCGTGCTCAGGCCCGGCGCGGAGATCCTTCCCCATCATGGCTACACGAACCATGTCCTTCGCTGCCATCTGGGCCTCATCGTCCCCGACGACTGCGCGATCCGAGTCGGCGACGAAACGAGGTCGTGGCGGGAGGGGGAGGTCATGATCTTCGACGATACGACGGAACACGAAGCGTGGAACCGTTCGGATTCCGTCCGTGTGGTACTCCTCCTGGATTTCCTGCGGATTCCCGAAGACCCCGTCGCACACCAGACGGTGGCGGCCATCGGAGCGCAATTCCAAAGGGCCTACGGCAAGGATCTCTGACCCACGGCGGACTCAGGGAGCGGGAAACCCCTCGACGCGGTCGAAGCGCATGACGTTCCCGCCGAGCTCGAGATCTCGTCTGCGGGGTAGTCCAGCTGCGAGATCCCGGCCGAGCTCGGTCCGTTCGGGGTCGAGGACCGATTCGGTGAACCGCAGCATGTCGCGAAGGGATGTCCGAAGATTTCCGGCGGGCGCGAGACCGGGAATGTTCCATTCGGGGACCGGCGCGAGCACGTCGTGTCCGGTCGCCGTGCGATCTACGTGCTCGGGCAGAGGTTCGGAGGACGTGCTCGTCATCTGGAGTGGATCGAGTATCCACCGCGACAACGCGGCGTCGAAGGAGCCCCCATGTCGATGGGCGAGGGCATGGCCGCGGAGCGCAACGCCGAGATTCGAATAGACGCAACGAACGCCGGGGCGTTCGGGCGGGCGGCGGTGGACCAGGAAGTCGAAGAGATCCGATACGCCGAATTCCGCGTAGTCGACGGGCTTGGAAAGTCCGCCGATGTTCGCCGGCATCCGGTCCAGGCCGGAGGTGTGGGTCGCCAGATGTTCGAGGGCGATCGCGCCGCCCGGGTGCTCGGCGATCAGGATCTCGTCGGGCGTGTGGATACGCACCGGATCCTCGAGACGCACCTTTCCCGCGGAGACCATCCGAGCGAGCAGCAGCGTCGTGAAGACCTTGGTGATCGATCCGATCTCGAAGATCGTGTCCTCATCGATCGGATCCGGCTGGCCCCGATCGAGCGCTGGTGCAGCACGTCAGGGTGGGGCCGCCTTGATCGACCAGGCCGGCGGCGTATCCGGGGGAGAGGCCGCCGTCGACGCGGCGTTCGAGAAGATCCTGGAGGACCTGCAGGTCGGGGTCCGTCCTGTCCTCGTTCACGTTCGGGTCTGGCATGGTCGTTGACGCGGAGCGCGGCGCGTCTCCACGACACCGCGCTCCGGGCACAATATAACGACGCTCGTCCGAGGTTCGATGGTCGAGCGAACCAATCCTGCTCAGTCGCACTCGCCCCACTGCGCGAGCACGATGCTGAGATCGCCTCCACCGACCACGCCGTCGTCGTCGAGATCGGCCTGCTTCGATTCACGACCCCACGAGCTCAGCAGGAAACTCAGGTCTGCCCCGTTGACGATGGCGTTGTCGTCGAAATCCGCCTCGCACGCCAATGGATCGGGACGGCGATTGGTCAGCAGCCAGTCGACGAGCTCCCGAGCGTAGTTCCCATTGAATGCGGGGCCGTGGCTTCCGCCTTCGATCGTCCAGAGTTCGGCCGATCCGTATAGGAGGCATCCGTCGCGCAGGACGGTTCGTACGGTCTCCGCCCCCGAGATGCTGCCGTCGAGGTCGAGGTTGGGGAGCGAGTCGACGGCGCCGGAGCACTGGTTGTACTCGGCCCAGATATCCACGGTGTCTTCGGCGCCGGGATAGCAGAAGAAGAAGGGGATGATGCAACGTCCGCCGTATTCGATGGTGTCGTCCTGCGTCCCGTGTATCTGCAGGACGTGCACCGGGTCGCTCGGAACGCAGTTCGACGGGTTGTAGTAGGTCGCACCGGCCAGGCTGGCGACCGATGCGACGAGATCCGCGTGATCGCAGGCGAACCGATAGGCCATGAATCCACCGTTCGAATGGCCGACCAAAAAAACTTTTTTATCATCTACGTTATACTCCGATTTCATTTTTGTAATAATGTCGACAATATATCCGTTATCGTCGATCTGAGTATCGAAAAAATCACAGCATGCCCCTGTCGAGTTCCAGAAAGTCCGAGGGCGACGCCCCGAACCCTCTCCTCGATCTTCGAGAGTGCCAGTCGGAGCGACCAAGAGAAACCCATAACGATCTGCGACTCTGCTTAAACCAAGATAAAAATCTTGCTGAGGTCCATTACTTCCATACCCATGCAGTAAAACAATTAAGGGGGCTGGGTTTTCAGCGTTATAATTTTTCGAGACAGTAACAGGCACATCGCCCCGACCGAAATCGATATCAAGCCCACTGGCAGGAACACAGAAAAAAAGAAAAGATATAGCCAACAAATTTTTCATTGCTTACCTTAGACAGTTATTTAGGACGGAAGCCAACATCATTTGATCAACGGAAGATAAATCGAGTTTATATTTCTCTGACACAGTTTGCCATATCTGAGCATAATTACATTGAAAGTTCTTAATAGGAAGATACTGAGACGGGCCCTTTTCGCCCTTACGATTATTCTCCCCATCATCAACTAACAACAAGTTCGTTTCATCCATCGCGAATCTTCTCTTCTTCATAATTGTCCAGCTTGCTCCACCACTTTTATGGGCGTACGCCAACGGAATCACATGATCTACATCCAAATCACTTGCAAGTCTTATGAATCTATTTGTGTAAGGATCAAGCCAGAGACCCTCCTCAACAATACAATTGTGGGTATTTTTAAACACCACTTCCTCAAGACTCTGACGCATAAGCATCTCATGCCGAAGGTTACGACAATCGCCATCTTTATCGGCCCATTGATTCATATAATCATGCCTGCGATATACTAATTTACTGTCAGTATGTGTCCCTATTTTATCTGTATGGGATTTAGATTCTGGCATTCGATCAAACGCGTTTTCCTCGCAGCTTGAGACAAAAATTGCAAACAATAGAGGGGCGAGTAATTTTGATTTTTTATTTCTAAAACTAGGGGCGAAGAAATCTATTGAGAATTTTTCACCACTAACAAAAAAATTACTTCGATTTAAAAGTCTTCTTAACCGAGCCAGGCATCGCAGCACAATATATCTCTCACAATCGGAATAATCTGGCCGTGTCTTAAATGATTAAATAAGTTATTAAAAAGCTCATAAATCAACACTAAATCAATCACTGCGGTAATGAAAAGGTGAACAAGGCGTGTCCAGAAATTACAGAAATATACTGAACACCCTCAGCCATATACGTTATTGGCGCCATGACAATTTGTCCGCCCAGATTAGCTTTCCAGCGGAGTTCACCATTACGGGCATCGATTGCATGGAAGTAACCCTCCCTCCCTCCGGTAAACAATAAATCTGATCCTGTCGTTAACATACCACTATCACTAACATCAAATTGATCATAAGACCAAACTGCTTCGCCAGTCTGGGGATCCATTGCTTTAAGGGAGGCATGGCCGACTTCGTTAGTCCAATTATTAATTGGACTGGTTCGGCCAATACCTATGGTTGGAGCACCCGGCGCTGGCGCCAAGACACTAAACCCACCGCCCAAGAAAGCGCGGCCAGGCGTGTATTCTTGTTCAACAGGCTTGTAAATGGTCGCGTAATCTTGCCACGCGCTAAAATAAAACAATTCAGTCCTTGGGCTAAAAGAAGGAGGGTACCAATTGGTACCACCTTGATTTCCGGGAAACGTCGGCATTCCGTCCGGCTGCGGGGTCGGTATGGGCCTTCCATTTTCATCTAGCCCACTCGACCAGTTAACTCGCACATAAGGCTTTCCCTGAAGAAAATCTCCATTGGTTCGGTCAAGCACATAAAAATATCCGTTCCGATTGGCCCACATCATGACTTTTTTTAATCGATCGTCAAACAAATTCAAAT
>PKCT01000229.1 GCA_002862325.1 Phycisphaerae bacterium | reverse complement strand
GAGTCCGGTGACCGCCGCCAGGGCGAGTGCGGGCAGGAGGGTCACGACGGCGACCCGGCCGACCTGGAGGAACATGTAGTTTGCGCTCGCGGCGAGACGAAGCGACCAGTGGAATCGTTGCTCGAGAAATTGGTACGCGGTGGTGAGATCGGTTCTGCGGAACGCCGGAACGAAGATCAGGGCGGCGATCGGTGCGACGATGATCACCCCCAGGCTCTGAAGGAAGTAGGTCCAGTCCGTGTCCCAGCTCTTTGCGGGAATGGCCATGAAGGTAATGGCGCTGACCGAGGTCGCGAAGATCGAGATGCCACTCGCCCACCAGGGGATCCTTCGACCGGCCAGGAAGAATTCGTCGGTCGAGTTCTCGCGGCGTGCGCACCAGGCGCCGAGTCCGAGGAGGACGACCCCGTATCCGGCGATCGCGACCCAGTCGAGGGCCGCGAGGCTTGAGGGATGGGCCGCCAGTTCCAGCACGATCGGCGTCGAACGTGGTACGACGATCGTCTCCCCATCGACCGGCGCGTCGATGTCCGCGATCGGGACGACCCCACGACTGGTCAGGGGCCCGATGGGCCCGAGATCGGGACGGTCCCGCCGGCTCCATCGATCGGTGTTGGGGTGGTAGACGAGAAGATCCTCGCCTTCATCGATCACGGCCAGCATGTCCCATCCCACGTGGACCAGCGATTCGCACGGGGTAAGCATGGGTCGTGGGAGGGGTGAGCATGCGTACCACGCGTCCAGTGCGGGGTCGTACCGCCAGACGTCGAGCAGTGCCCGTCCCTGTCGATCGATCCCGCCGACGATGTAGGCGACGTCTCGATGCGTTCCCGCCACCGCGTCGATTCGCCCGGGACCCGGGATCGCGTGGACGGGCTGCCAACCATCCTCCGCGGAGAGATCGAGCCGCCAGACTCGATCGAGCGGTGGTCCGAGCGCGGTCTCGCGACCACCGACCATCAGGATCTGGTCGCCCAGCAGCGTGCCGGTGGCATCGGTGATCGCGGTCGGTAGGGAAGGCAGGGGATGCACGCGGACGTCGTCGTCGTTCACACCATGGATCAACCACGCGTCATTCGTCGGTCCACCGACCGTCGATCCTCCGATGGACAGGGCCCCTCGATCCGGATGGGTCAGGGACACCGGTCCGCGGATCGGTGTCGGAAGTCCGACGTCGAGCGCATTCCAGAGCGGCGCGTTGGATTCGAGGTCTAGTCGGAGGATTCGATCGGTCGCCGAGTCTTCCGATCGATCATTCGACGGCGCGCCACCCCACAACAGGAGCGTCGTTCCCACTCGACCGAAGCCCGCATCTTGGACGCCTGGTATCGGAAGGGAGGTGTCCGCGGACTGCAACACGTCCCTCTGCGGCTCGTCGCGCGGGTCGTCGCACCCGAGCATCGATGTCGAGAGCACCGCGAGGATCGTGGCGAACAGGCACCGGGCGGGAGTGTCCATCGGCCCATGCTACCGCTCGCGCGCGATGGGGGTGTCCGTCATTGAAAAGACGCGTGTGTTCCCCCAAGGGGAAGCACACGCGTCGAATGGAGGACGATGTTGCATCCGAATCAGGCGTCGAAGAGGTCGTCGTCACCGAGCTTGACCGCCTCGACCGAGTCGATCTCGAGTCGGAAGGGGCCGGCCTTCTTGTCGTAGATGTAGAACTGCACGCCCTTGATGTCCTCGGGGCGGATCCGGCCGTTCATGCGCTGACCCATGAACTGTCGATCGAGATCGGCGATCGGCACGACGACCTCGGTCCAGGTGTCGCGAGTCGTTGGGAACGTCTTCCAGTAGCCTCCCGCACCCATGTTCCGGGATCCCGACACGCTGAGCTTGTAGTCGCGACCGTCGCCCTTGACGACGAGACGGATCGCGTCGGCGCCCGCGAAGGTGCCGTCGGGGACCGCCGCCCGCATGGAGGAAAAGCCTCCATTGTTCTCCAGCGACGTCGCTCCGGTGAAGACCACATGGCCGTTCTGGACTTCGATCTCTCCGGTGGATCGGCCTCCCATGACGCCGTCGAGCACGGTTCGCCATCGGCCCTGTTCGGCGGGATCCTCGAACCCGAAGACCATGCGGCCGGCCGACTTGAACTCGTGGGCGTTGGTGTTCGCGTTGGCCCCGCCGGACGCGCTGGTCATGGTCATGGTCATGGTCCCGTCACGCATCGCTGCGAAGAGGCTGTCGATGATTCTTCGATAGGCCCAGGCCCGATCTCGGGCGTCGCCGTTCCCGGCGATCTGCTCGAGCTGGTCGCCGATCCGCGCACGCATGTCGGCGTTCAGGCCGAATCCATCGCCGAGGACCACCGCGTCCAGCGCTGTCGCGTAGATCGCGGCGCATCCGACCGGATCTCCATCGTTGTAGATCGGAGCACCACGGGTCACCGCGTTCTCGAGCAGAAGCTCGAGCGGTGCGGTCTCTCGGGGGGGAAGGAGAACACGGTCGATCACGTGCACGATGCCGTTCGACGCGGATACGTCCGCAGTCTCGACGACCGCGTCACCGACCAGAAGACGGTTTCGCACCAGTTCGAGGGGCAGCTCGGTTCCTGCGAGGGTTTCGACCGAGGTTCGGCCGACGAGCGAACTGGCCGCGAGTCGTCCGGGAACGACGTGGTGCTTCAGAATGCGGGCGAGCGACGCTCGGTTGCCGGGCTCGAGCAGGCTCGCGAGCGTGTCGTCTCCGAGTCTCCCGAACGCCTCGTCCGTGGGGGCGAACACCGTGAAGGGGCCCTCGCTCGACAAAGCGCCTGCCAGGTCGGCGGCCTGGACCGCGGCCACGAGGGTGTCCAGTCGTCCAGCACCGACCGCGACCGATGGGATGGTCCTGTCCTGGGAGTGGGCAGAGCCGGAGCCGAGGAACAACGAGCAGCAGGTAACAGCGGGAGCGAGGAATCGAAGCATCGGAACTCCAGTGAAAAGGGGGTGGGGCGGGAGATCGGTGGCCACGCCGGGCTGGAATTCGATGAGATCGAGGTCTGGATTCACCCGTGGCCGAAGAGGCGTCGGCGCTCAAGCCGGGAGGAGGACGACGTCCTCGGGCGAGAATCGCGCCTCGATGGAGTCTCCAGCCGCCCGTACCTCTCTCGGGTGGAGTTCGAGAACGCGAAGCGTCGCTTCGCCGCTGCTGAGCGTGATTTCGGCCGTCTGGCCGAGGAACATCGTTCGGCTCACCGACATGGTCACCTTATTCCCATCCTCTCCTCGGTCCGTCAATCGAATCGACTCCGGCCGAATGGACACGGTGACCGCACCCACCACCCCATCCGGTCGGCTTCCTCGTGAACGGAGGCGGCCGATGGCCGTGTCGACCACGACCTCCGATTCGGTGGTCTCGATCACGGTGCCGTCGAGGAAATTGGTGTCGCCAAGGAAGCTCGCGGTGAATCGGTTCGAGGGGCGGTCGTAGAGGTCGCGTGGTGCGCCGGCCTGGATGACCTTGCCGTCCTTCAGGACGGCCATGGCGTCGGCCAGCGACAGCGCCTCCTCCTGGTCGTGCGTCACGTAGATCGTCGTGATGCTGGCTTCGTCGACGATTCGTCGGATCTCCGACCTCATCTCGAGACGAAGCTTCGCATCGAGGTTCGAGAGGGGTTCGTCCAGCAGGAGCACGCTCGGTCGGAACGCGAGGGCTCTGGCGAGCGCGACGCGCTGCTGCTGTCCGCCAGAGAGCTGGGTGGGCTTCCGATCCCCGAGCCCCGTCATTTTGACGAGCTCCAACGCCTGTCCGACCCGCGTCTGGATCTCCGCTGCCGGGGTCTTTCGGACCCGGAGGCCGAAGGCGACGTTTTCGAAGACGGAGAGGTGAGGCCAGAGGGCGTATCCCTGGAACACCATGCCGGCATCTCGTTTCTCGGCGGGAAGTCGGGAAACGTCCTTGTCGCCGAAATGGATTCGGCCGGATGTGGGTGTCTCGAAGCCTGCGATCATTCTCAGAAGCGTGGTTTTGCCGCAGCCGGACGGGCCAAGCAGGAAGAACAGCTTCCCCGAGTCCATGGTGATATCGACGCCGTCGACCGCCACGGTGGTTCCGAACTTCTTGATGAGAGATGTGACCGAGACTCCACTCATATGGTCAGCGTACCGAGTGGCCCGAATTGGGGGTGGACGGTGGATCTTCGGCCTGTCGAAACTATCGACTGTGCAGGTCTTGATCCGATGAGTACATTGTCGGCATCAAGCGATGGCAGAGCTCTCCCCACCAACATCGGCCCAGGCCGCCCCGTCTTCCGATCAGGACGGCAGCGTCGGTGTGTCGTCCGGCCAAGCGACCGCGGCCATCGCCAGCATCGAACGACTTCGTCGTCACCGCGTTCGACGACCTCACCCCACCGGGCTTGGTCACGTCGTTTCGGCGATTCGCCGCGAGGCCTCCAAGCAACGGAAGAATCGTGGTGGTCTGTCCGAGGTCTGGGACGAGATCGTCCCGGCATCGCTGAGCTCACGTACCCGCATCGATTCCGTGCGCAGCGGCGTCGTTCGGCTGGTGATCGCCGATCCGTCGACCCGCTACGAAGTGGACGCGTTTCTTCGCGGAGGTGGGCTTCAGGAACTCAGGCTTCGCGCGGGGCAGCCCATCCGCCAGGTGCGGTGCGTGATCGGCTCGTTGGAAGCGTCTCGTCTGGAACGGTGAGCACTCCACCGCCGGTGGTCGGTCGGCCGATCGGCCGAGATCATCTCGACGAAAACGGCAACTCTGGGAAAAAACCATTCTCGGACCGTGGTATCGCCCGAGAAAAGCCCGTCTCAGGGCCTGGATCGCGATGTTTTCTCGGAGCTTGAGGAATCGTCTGAAGATTTGGCAAAAGCGGTCATGCAGGCCTTGATACACCCTAAGCATTCGGCAAGATGGATGACCTGAGAGTGCTGGGACCGACGTGTGTTCGGAAGTTTCCCGGTAAAGAGAGAGTCTGGGTCGGTTCGAGAGAGCAATCGACCTCACTACATGGAGCACTGAGAGAGATGAAAAATATTCTCCTCGCTAGCTGTTTTGCTGTTGCCATCGCCCCTGCCGCGATGGCGTCACAATGGGTGATCGGATCTGAGATCGATCTGGAGCACATGGATACCAAGACGCAGGGCCGGGGCCTGACGTTCGTCTACAACGGCGGAGCCGCCGTGACCGCTCCCAAGTACACCAGCGGACCGACCAGCTTCGGTATCGCCGGCATGAACTACTTCGATTACTGCAACCCGTCCCGACCCGGCCAGGTGAAGGGTTTCTGCGTCGAAGCCGAACAGGGCTTTAGTCGTGGTGTCTGCATCAAGTACACGATCGAGGACTACAAGGACGTTCCGAAAAACAACCCTCCCGGTACGATCGGCACCAACTCGAACCGGGTGGCCCTGATCGGTGATCTGTACGCCCGACACTACAGCTTCGCCACCGACATGTCCGGCGGCTTCGAGGATTTCAAGAACCGAGTCGCCGGCTTCCAGCTCGCGATTTGGGAGATTTCCCACGAAGATCTCACCGGTTCTCCCACCCAAGCCGTCGGCGAGCTCAACCTCGAACGCGGAGCCTTCCAGGTCGTCACTATGCAGAGCACTGAAGCCATGAATTACGCGATGCAGTTCATGTCGACCCTCGGTGACGGTGGCCAGTTCAAGACGTTCTCGGGCCTGTTCGGCCTCTCGAACTCCGACTACCAGGACGTCCTCGTGGTCGTTCCGAGCCCGGCGATCGCCGGCCTCGCGGGTCTCGGCCTGATCGGCCTTCGCCGTCGCCGCCGCTGATCCTTGGATTAGAACCACCTCGTTCCGATCCTACGGGCACGGAATGAGCGGTACCCAGCTCTCAGTCATCAGCCGGCTCCTTCGGAGCCGGCTGATGTTCTTATGTACTCCGGTGCTCAAATCAACCCTTTGAACGAGATCTCAGCCGACGTCTGGGTTCAAGACTCGAAACCGCTCGGTATGGGTTTCAGCTGGCCATCTCGATCGACACAGGCGAGTGTGGTGACGGCCCGAGCCAGGAGACGCGTCTCGGAATCCAGGAGTTCGTACCCGTGCTTGATCCGGGCTCGGCCCCCTTCGATCAGGTGGGTCTTCAGGACCAGCTCCTCGTCGTATCGCGCCGGTGTGCGAAAGCGAATCGTTAGATCCGCGACGACAAGGAAGACGCCCGCCGATTCGAGATCTCGATAGCGGCCTCCTTGGGCTCTGAGCATCTCCGTACGTCCCATCTCGAACCAGATTGGGTAGGTTGAGTGGTGAGCGACGCCCATCGGATCGCATTCGACGTACCTCACGCGGAACGAGATCTGCGACGTACGAAGTGCCTCTCGTGAATCGAAGTCCGTCTCTCGGCGTCGGGCGCGGCCGCTCATGTGGTCATCCTACGTTCTGTATTCACTTTCCGATGCAGAACGATCCGAAGATCAGCTCCAGCACCGACTCGGGATCGTGCCCGCCGAATCTCCTTCCGATCGTATCCAGTGCCTCGCGGGCGACCGAGGCGACGATCTCGGGATGGGCCGGACCCGAGTCGTCCGGAATGCCATCGAGAAGCGAGATCGCTTCGTCGATGCTGGACAATCCGGCCTCGAGGTCTCTTCGGATGTCGTCGAGAAGTCGCATCGATACGACGCCGAGTCCCGCACGTCGTTCCGCACGGTGGGCGACGGTCCGACGGACGTCTTCGATGCCCTCTCCGCTCACGGCCGAACAACATAGCGCCTCCACGGGGTTTGTTGGGAGGCCCGCCAGGTCGCTCTTGGTCACCACCTCCAGGCGAGGTGTCGACTGGCTTGGTGACCTCTCCCCGCCTTCGATCCATTCATCCGCTGGAACGCACCAGAGCTCCAGATCGGCAGTTCGACGAGCCTGATCGGTCGCGTCGGTCGCGGAATCGCGCAGAGGATCGGTGGTCGCACCGATGCCCGCCGTGTCGACGAACGTCACCCCGATCCTCCCGAATCCATCGTCCAGATCGACGTCCACTTCGATCGCGTCTCGCGTCGTCCCGGCCCGATCGTGGGCCACCGTGCGCTCGGCGTCGACGAGTCGATTGAAGAGCGAGGACTTACCGGCGTTTGGTGGTCCTGCGAGGACGACCCGGAATCGATCCGAACCGGCGGCGGTGACCGTGATCATGGTCTCTCGAATCGTCCGAAGCGGGCTTCGCACCGAATCCAGGTGGACGCGGAGTTCTCCGGCGGAACACCCCACCACATCCTCTTCGTCGGTGAAGTCGATGCCCGCTTCGAGCCGGGCGATAGCCGCGGTGAGTGCGGCCGAGGCGGCCGCGACCTCGGTGGCGTCGCCCTGCTCCCGCCACCGATTCGCCGCGTCGAGTCCACGTCGTTCGTCGGCGGCGATCGCGAGCGCCACGCCCGTGACCGATGCGGCGTCGAGCCGGCCTCCCAGGAAGGCTCGGGCGGTGAATTCACCGGGACCTGCGGGTCGGAGAACTCCGGTCCTCCGGGCGTATCGCGTACGAAGCGTTGACTCGACCCTTTGGAGCAGGGATGGATTGGCCGGCAGCAGGATCTCGACGACGTCTTCGCCGGTGAAGGATCGAGGTGCTTTCGAGGCGAGGACGATGCACGGGACCTCGAGGGTCGAGCCATCCGATCCGATGTCGACCCGGGTCTTCAGGCAGGTCGATCCCGTGTCGGGGAGCCGGGGTCTGAAAATGGGGGAGAACGTCTCGATCAGGTCGGGCCCCGAAAGTCGGAGCATCGCCCGCCGCCCGATGCCCGGCGGCGTCCCCGGTGCGATGATCGCATCACCATTTGGGGTCGCGACCGGATCCACGCTCAATCCCGCTTCTTGTATCGCTTGGCCGGTCCCTTGCGCTTGGCGGCCTGCTTCTTCTTGGCTTCCTCGAGCTTCTCCGCGTACATGCGGGCGAGTTTGTCCTTGCGAGCCTTCTTCTTCTCGTTCACGGGCTTCTTCGGCGCGGCCGTCAAGTCCATCGAGTCGATGTGCTTGCGAATCTGCCTTCCTTCGAGGATGCCGATCGAACTCGAGGTCAGGATGTACAGCGTGAGACCACTCGGGGCGGGGTACAGCATCACCGGGAACAGCACGACCATCATCACCTTCATGATCTTCTGCTGTCGGAGCTGCTCGTCGGTCATGTTCGGGCTCGGCGGAGGACTCATGTACTTCTGCTGGACGTAGAAGATCACGCCCATGAGAAGCGGCAGGATGTTGAAGCCCGTGATGTCGGTGATCCAGATGTTGACCGGCGAGGCGAATTCGATGAAGTGGTCCGGCTTGCTCAGATCGCCGAGGAACTGGCCGAACAGGGTGGCGTTGCCGAGCGAGATGTCGGGCAGCAGCTGAAAGATGCCGAAGAAGGCGTCCTGCTGTCGGAGTTCGAACGCGAAGTACAGCACGGCGTACAGCGCGATCCAGATCGGCATCTGGAGGAAGGTGGGCAGCAGGCCGCCCACGCATCCCAGCGGATTCACACCCCGTTCCATGAACATCCGCCGCTGCTCCGCCTGCAGTTTCGCGGGGTCTCCCTTGTACTTCTTCTGAAGGGCATCCAGCTCGGGCTTGAGTTCGGTCATCAGCCGACTCATCCGCTGCATCTGGATCTGTCCCTTCCGCATGAGTGGATGCAGGATCAGTCGCACCACACACACCAGCAGCACGATGGCGACCGCCCAGTCGAACACCACGCTGTGGAGGAAGGTCAGGAAGACGATCAGCCCGTCGGCGAGCCAGGAGAACGTGCAGAAGGTGCAGCACCCGCTCATCAGATAGACGATGAGCGCCCGCATGTTCAGGCCTTCGTATGGTTCTCCGGTCTCCAGCACCTCGCGACTGAGGGGGCCGGCGTAGACGCCGAGATTCCAGCTCTGAACGTCGCCCGGTTCGATCGTCTTGGCGGGACCGTGCAGTTCGGTGACCAGGACCTGCTGGTCCGCCGGAGCCTGCAGGTCCGCGATCGGACGAACCGACTCGATGCTTGAGGTGACCAGGCGATCGGTGTCGGTGGGGGGGTTGTAGGGTGCGTGGACGCAGAGCGAGAAGTATCGATTCGTGGTCCCGAACCAGGACAGCGAGAGCGCGCCTTCACGACTCGCATCGTTGGGCCACAGATCGAGCGTTTCCGCCGAGGCACCGGTCTTCCCGAACCATTCCGCCACCTGGTCGAGGACCGCCTGTCTTTCGTAGAGTTGTCCCTCGGCGATGACGTTGGTCTGCTGCGGATCCCGGTCCGGTGGCATCACGTAGCCGAAGTGGAATCGTCGGACCTCGATGAACGAGCCACGGTCGCGGTCGAGATCTCCGGGGCCGTACTGGATCCACTGGACGTCGACGGGCGACTGGCCGAGATTCTCGACCTTCTGCGTCAGCATGACGTCGTATCCGTTGTCGGAGATCGTGTAGCGGCGTTCGATGCGAAGGCGGGCCGCGCCCTTCTCATCGACGATCTCGGTGGCGAAGTGGCCCGCACCGATCTCCGACCAGACCTTCCCGAAGAGATCGATGGTCGCGCCGTTCACGGTCACTGCGCGGGCGGCCAGCAGCGGTATCTCGGTCGCTCCGTAGGTCGTGCTGTTGAGGGTGTACCGATCCGATTCCGGCGGGAGGTCGATGGCGCCATCGCTTCGGCTGGCCTTGGCGGCGGCGCGAGCGATGCGGGCATCGATCCAGAAGTCGCTGAAGACGATGTTTTCGATTCCGGCGCCGACCGGGTTGAACCGCATCTCGAATCGGGCTTCGCTCGGATCGAGGGAGCCGAGCGATGTCGTCTCTTCCGCGATCGCGTTTGGGGCCCGGGCCCGAAGCACGGCGGGGGGATCCGACGATTCCGGTCGGGACGCCGTCTGCGCGGCGGCCTCTGCGGGCGTCTCGGGAAGCAGTTCCTCGATCGGGATCTCGCTGGCGGCAGCCTTCTGTTCCTCGGTCTTGGCCTTCGCATCCTGGGCGGCCTCCTCGCGTTCGGCGGTCTCGAGGTCGACCTTCTTCCCGATCTCGGCGACCTCCTCGACCGGCGGAAGCACGGGCTCCGCAGGCTTGGTGGTCTCCTCCGCGGGACGGAGGAAGGCCAGCGAGATCAGTCCTGCGGCCACCAGACTGACGAAGAGGGTGACGAGACGTCGGCGGTTTTCGGGAGTCATCGGCGCGTGGGGTCCGGGCTTGGAGAGCAGATCAGCGTCCGACCGCGAGGCGGTCGCCGAGCCAGTTGTCGAGTTCGGGGATGGCGTTGATCTTCGCGATCACCGCGTCGACGTCGTAGCGGAGTCGGTAGAACTCGACTACATGCGGGCTCTGGTTGGTGTCGAGGATCGCGAAGCTGGCACGCTCGTCCCCGTCGCGCGGCTGACCGACGCTTCCGGGATTGACGATGCACTTCTCGCGTTCGTCGAATTCATGCACACCGACGAGCAGTGGATCACCGTCCGCGGTGGGGTCGGTGTTTTCGTCCAGCGAGGGCAGACCCATCGCGGTGTCGGCGTTGGGATCGAGGTGCACCTCGTCGGATTCGTCGTCGGATTCGGGGTTGGGGAGGTGCGCCGAGGCGGTGAAGTCGGCTCCGTCCTCCTCCGTCCACTGGAAGATCCCCGGGACGTGGGTGTGGCCGACCAGGCAGCGATTCTCGATGCGATCGAAGATCTCGCGCATCTTCCGAGGATCGTCCACGACATCGGTGTCGAAGACGTATTCGTTGATCGGCTTCCGTACGGATCCGTGGACGCAGGTGTACAGATCCTCGAACCGGACGCGAGGCTTGATCCGGTTGAGGAAGTCGAGTCTGCGGTTGCCGGATTCGACGTCCTGCTCCGCGGCCTCGTCGAGGCACTCGCGGGTCCAGTAGGCCGCCTGCTTCGCGACGTTGTTGAAGTTCGTGGGTTCGTAGAGGACCGCGTAGTCGTGGTTGCCCATCAGACTCCACACGCAGCGGGCGGCCACGAGGTCGACGCATTCGAGTGGGTTGGGCCCGTACCCGAGGATGTCGCCGAGACAGATGATCTGGTCGACCTTGCGAGCATCGATGGCCTTCAGGACGGCTTCGAAAGCCTCCAGGTTGCCATGAATATCGCTGATGATCGCGGTTCGCACGCACGGCTCCGAGGCAAGGGCGATTCGGGTCGCCGGTGCGACCGAATGGTCCAGAATGCTACGGGGAATCCGCGATCTTCGCCAGAGATCGGCGTCTCAACCGGCCATCCGCACACCCTGCCGGCGGGCCCTGGAGGCGGCGAGGACGTCCACCAGACCGGATGCGAGGTCCTTTCGGCGGACGGGCTTGGTCAGAAACCCGTCACAACCGGCTTCCAGGCACGTCGCGCGGTCGCCCGGGAGCGCATTGGCGGTCAGGGCGAGGATGGGAATTCCGCAGCCTGCGTTGCGAAGCTGGCATGCCGCCTCCCAACCATCCATGACCGGCATCTGCATGTCCAGGATTAGCGCGTCGAACGCATTCGGATCCCCGGTCACCCGATCCACGGCGTCCCGACCGTTCTCGACGGAGACGACGTCCGCGCCCAGGCGGCTCAGGAGATGCTGGATGAGGACTCGGTTGTCGGGCCCGTCTTCGGCGAGCAGCACCCGAAGCCCCGTCGGCAGATTCTCTCGTGACTGCTCGGTCGCTTCGGATCGCACGATGGACGGTGCATGCAGGGTGGCGGTGAAGGTCGAGCCGCCTCCCGGCACGCTCAGGCCCGAGAGTTCACCCCCGAGAAGTTCGCAGAGTCTTCGGGAGATGTGGAGGCCCAGTCCGGTACCGCCGTAGCGTCGCGTGGTTGAACCGTCCCCCTGCCGGAACGGCTCGAAGATTCGTTCGATCGCGTGCGGGCTCATGCCAATCCCGGTGTCCACCACCGAGATCTCGAGCCGGTGGTTGGAGACGTCGTACGACAGTCGTGCGACGACACCGCCCTCTTCGGTGAACTTGATCGCGTTGCCCACGAGATTGATCAGGATCTGTCGGAGTCTGGTCGGATCGAGGCTCACCAGGTCGGGCATGTCGCCGCCGACCTCGACCGCGAGCTCTAGTCCCTTCCCCTCCGCCCGTGGCTTCAGCATCCTGATGACGTCGTCGACGATCTCGGCTGGATCGGTGGGGATCCGTTCGAGCTCCACCCGATCCGCCTCGATCCTCGAGAGATCCAGCACATCGTTGACCAGCGACAGCAGATGTTCGCTGTTGCGCCGAATGGCCTGAAGCATGCGATCTCGTTCTCCGCTCGGAAGCTCGCCGTCCACCAGGTCGGCGAAGCCGACGATGCTGCTGAGAGGCGTTCGGATCTCGTGACTCATGTTCGCCAGGAATTCGCTCTTGCATCGCGTGGCTTCCACCGCCGCGGTTCGCGCCCGCTCGAGTTCGCGGTTCTTGGATTCCAGTCGAGCTCGAATCGCAACCAGTTCTTCGTTGGTCCTCGATTGTTCGGCGAGGGATCGTTCGAGCGTCGCGTTGGTGTCCTCGAAGAGATCGTCCGTGAGTCCGGCGGCCGAACACGGGATCACCACGCCGAACACTCGAGGATCGGTCTCGTCCTCGACCTCGCCCAGGAGCCTGATCGAATTCGATGAACCAAGGTCGTTTCGGACGTCGATTGTCGTATCGATCGGACCACGTCGATCCAGGACGTCTTCGAGTGCGGCATGGAGACGCCCAAGATCGGCCGGCGAAAGTCGGTGCAGGAGCTCCTCGAACGACCATGTCCCATCGAAGGTCGCGACCCCGCAGATCGAGGCGAACGTGTCGTCGCTCTCGGCGAGGCCGTTCTGCAGATTCCAGCTCCAGCGGCCGTACGCCTTGCTCGGCGCGATCGCGGTCGACGGGGTGGAACGCGACCGATGCCGCGCGAAGGATCGGAGGCGGGCGAGAAACATGAGCGAGATCCCCAGGCCGAGGAGCTCGAGACGGTC
>PKCT01000303.1 GCA_002862325.1 Phycisphaerae bacterium | reverse complement strand
CGATCGCCAGATGCACCTCGCTCCGCTGGAAGTCCCTCAGGAGATCCTTCACTGGCTTGGTCTCCGGCACCCTGATGGGCTGACGAAGAACACGAGTCAATGCGAAGTCGCTCGCTTCGGTACCGAGATAGGCCACCAGATCCTTGACGTACAGGATCCCTCGAATGTCGTCGAGGTTCTCGCCGTAGACCGGGATCCGGGAGTGTCCCGCCTCGACGATGAACTCCCTGATGGCGGAGAGATCGTCGGAAAGCGGCAGTCCTTCGATGTCGGTTCGCGGCGTCATCACCGTGCCGACTTCGGTGCTGTTGAATTCGACGACGTTCTCCAGCATCTCGGCTGCGGACTCGTCGAGCCCGCCGTCGAGCGTCGTGTCCTCGATCGACCGTCGCAGCCGATCCTCGGCCTCCTCCTCCTTGAGGTTGGCTCCACTGAGCCGCCGGATCGCTTCGTCGACCAGGACGCCGACTCGACCGACCGGCCACAGCACCGCATCGATCGCACGGAGCACGACCATGTTACGGACGATGAGTGAAGGCCCCAGATGACTCGCGAGAGGATCGGCGAGGACGCTCGTCGCGAACCACAGGGCGAGAATCGCGATCGCGGCCGCGATGGCGATCTCCCAGACGTCGCCATCGACGCCGATCAGCACGAGAACGACGGCGACGGTGGACACCGCCCTCACGATCGCGACCTCGGAGAGAAGGCGGATTCTTCGACTGAACAGCCACTCCGTGGCGACCATGCGACCCGCCTTGACGTTCTGCTTCGACTTGAGTCGATCCTCGATCTCGCTGCGGCTCGGATCTCGCAGCGCGATCTGCAGTGCGCCGATCCAGGTCGCGAACGTAACGATCACCAGTACCACGCCGACGACGATTCCCAGCTCCAGCACCGTCATGCGTCACCTCCGCGATCGAAGGTTCGGCCGACGCCGATCAGCTCGAGGATGCGATCCTCTTCGGCGTGCATGCGCGCGTGGTCCTCGGGGGTCTGGTCGTCGTACCCCAGGGCATGAAGGACGCCGTGCAGGGCGTACAGCAGCAGTTCGCGTCGAATGGCATGGTCGAACTCCGAAGCCCGCCTCAGAGCCTCGTCGCGACAGAGCAGCAGATCCACCTCGAGGCCGCGATCCATCTTCTCGACGAAGGTGAGGACATCGGTCGGTCCCGCGATCCCGCTGAACCGGCGATGCGCGACGTCCATCTCCTGGTCGTCGACGATCCTCGCCGTGATGCGAATGCACTTCGGATCGACCGGCGCGACGTGGTCGACCGCCTCGGAGAGTCGGTCGCCGATCCACTGGAGATCCTCGCCGGGGATCCCGGTTCCTGCGTCCAGAACAGACAGCTCCATCGTGGAACCAGGTTCAGGAGGCTCCGAGTCGGCGCTCGACCCCGATTGACCGTCCTCCCCGGATTCGATCGCAGACTCCATCATCTGTTCCATCACGTGACGTGCTCCGGTGACCACTCAGCCGCCTGCGGTGACCGTGACCGGGATGAACTGCGGCTTCACCCGAGCCTCGAACTCACCCCGATACTTGTTCACGATCGTCCTGACCGCCCAGTTGTTGCCATCCGCGAGCCCACAGATCGTGGTTCCGGGCGTGAGCCCCATCGAGCCCGCGATCTCCAGCAGAAGATCGAGATCCTTGGTGGTTCCGGCACCACGTTCGATCCTCGTGATGAGCTTGAGGATCCAACCGGACCCTTCGCGACACGGCGTGCACTGACCACAGGACTCGTTCTTGAAGAACCTCGCGATGTTTCGGGCCACGGCGACCATGTCGGTGTCCTCGTCGAACACGGTCGGGCAGGCGGTGCCCAGTCCCAGCACGTCGAATCGCCCGATGTCGAAGTCCATCGGCGCGTCGAACTGGTCGGGCCCGAGCACCCCCATCGACACACCTCCCGCGATCGCGCCCTTAAAGGCCTTCCCGTTCTTCATGCCGCCACAGTGCGTCTCGACCAGCTCGCGAAGCGGAATGCCGAGATCGCACTCGAAGACGCCGGGACGCTCGACGTGACCGGACACGCCCATCAGCTTCGAACCGTAGCTTGGAGCGCCGCCGATCGCGCTCTCGCAACCGTGCGACTTCCACCAGTCGACGCCGTTCTCGATGATCGGGACGACCGCGGCCAGCGTCTCGACGTTGTTCACGATGGTCGGGCGGCCGAAGAGACCCTTGACCGCGGGGAACGGCGGCTTGATCCGAGGCCAGCCCCTCTTCCCTTCCACCGCCTCGAGCAAGCCGGTCTCCTCTCCGCAGATGTACGCACCGGCGCCTCGGTGCAGATGACAGTCGACGGCGAAGGGCACCTTGCCCTTGAGAAGCCCCTGCTTTCCGAAGATTCCGTGCTCGTAGGCTTCGTCGATTGCCCGCTGGAAGACCTTGGCCTGATGGTGATATTCGCCACGGATGAAGAAGTACGCCGTATCGAGCTGGCACGCCCAGCATGCGATGGCGATCCCCTCTAGGACATGATGCGGGTCGAAGTCGACCAGGAGACGATCCTTGAAGGTCCCCGGCTCGGCCTCGTCGCAGTTGACCGCGAGATACCGACGCCCACCATCGGGCTCGGGAAGGAAGGACCACTTGAGTCCGGCGGGGAATCCGGCACCACCCCGGCCTCGGAGGACGGCCCCTTTCACGGTCTCCACGACGTCGGCGGGCTTCTGGTCGAGCGCCTTTTCGAGACCCTTGTAGCCATCGGTGCGCAGATACTCCGCCAGATCGACGGTTCTGCGATCCTTTGGATCACCCCAGGGTGCCGTCGGGATTCGCTTGGTGAGTACGGGCTCGGTCATGGCCATGGAAGTTACCTGCGGTGTGAAGGACTACGAAACGGGGAACGGGACGAGGAATGATTCGACCTGAATCACGACTCCGATTCGGCTGCCCCGCCAGCCGTGGACTCTGGACGGATCTCGACTTCGTCGATCACCGTCCGACGCAAGACGACGTTTCCTCGATCCTCGACCGTGTGTTCCCGACGAACCTCGGTCGGAAGGGATGGATCGGATTTCACGCCGCGTTTGATGTACCCGACGAATTCGCCGAGAGATCGCATGAGCGACTTGTGCGAAGGGTCGGACGCCACGACTCAGTGGCCTCCCGCCCCATCGCCGGAACCCGCGCCCGTACGGACGCGTTCGATGAGCTCATCCACCGTCTCGATGGTCAGGTTCTCATGCAGCGTCTCGTTGAAGAGCGCCACCGGAGCGGTGTCGCACGAGCCCAGACACTCCATCGCGAGCAGGGTGAACAATCCGTCCTCGGTCGTCTCGTGCGGCTCGACGCCGAGGGTATCGCGGCAATGGTCCAGCAGCTTCTGATGGCCACACACCTCACAGGCGATCGACTGGCAGATTCCGATCACGCAACTGCCCACCGGCTCCGTCGTGTATTCCTCGTAGAAGCTCACGGTGTCGAGGACCTCCGCGGGCGGAAGCTCGAGGAACGACGCAATCTCGATCATCGCCTGGTAGGGAACGTGGCGATAGGTGTGCTGCACGTCGTGCAGCACGGGCATCAGTGCACCGTGCTTGGTCTCGTAGCAAGGCAGGACCTCCGAGGTCCATCGGGCCTTCATGGCCTCGGTGCACCACGGTTCGTCGCGTCGCTCGATCTTTGCGTTGGCGGAATCGACGGCCTTCCAGGACATCGTGATCTCTCATGCGATCCGACGGGCGGATCGGGGCTGGTTCAGCGGTCGAGTTCGGCCGCGATGATGTTGAGGGAGCCGAGGACCGCGACCACGTCGCTGACCAGGTGCCCCTCGATGAGCTTGGCGAAGACGGAATAGTTGATGAACGACGGCGGTCGGGTACGGGTCCGCCACGGATACTTCGTTCCGTCCGCGACGATGTAGTACCCAAGCTCGCCGTTCGGGCTTTCGATGGCTCCGTAGAGCTCGCCGACCGGCGCATCGACGCCTCGATTGTGCATGATCAACTCGAAGAGCTGGATGGTGCCTTCGATGGACCCGTACACCTCGCCCTTCTCGGGAATCCGCAGCTTCGAGTCCGAGAGACTGTCGATCGGTCCCGAAGGGATGTTGTCGATGAGCTGTTCGATGATCGAGACGGACTCGTGGAGCTCCGCGAGTCGGACGAGGTATCGCGAAAGCGAATCGCCGTCGGTCGAGATCGGAACGTTGAACTTGACGGCTTCCGCGCCGGCACCGTCCCAGTTGTCCTCGTAGCAGAGGTAGGGCTCGTCCTTGCGAAGATCGCGGCGAACGCCGCTCGCCCGAGCGACCGGGCCGGAGAGGCTCCAAGCCACCGCGTCGTCGCGACTGATCGTACCGACGCCCTTCAGACGGTCGACGAAGATCCGGTTGCGGTTCAGGCAGGTCTCGAGGTCCTTCTGGGCCTTCGGAAGACGCTTGTAGATGAAATCCTTCACCATCTGGCGGAAGGTCGCCTCGTCGGGGATGTCGCGCCAGGCGCCGCCGAGACGGGTCCAGTCGGGATGGAATCGCTGTCCCGAGAGGTACTCGACGATGTCGTAGATGAACTCGCGCTCGTTGAAGCCGTAGAGGAATCCGGTGAACGCACCGAGGTCGAGGGCCGCGGCCCCGATCGACAACAGGTGGTCCTGAATCCTTCCAAGTTCCGCCATGATCGTGCGAACGACCTTGCAGCGCGGTGTGACGTCGATGTCGAAGAGCTTCTCGCAGACGGTGTGCCATGCGATATCGTTGACGATCGGCGACACGTAGTTCATGCGACTGATCGTGCAGACGTACTGGTTGTAGTCGTGATGCTCTCCGAGCTTCTCGAAGCCGGAGTGCAGGTAGCCGATGTGCGGCGTGCATCGCGCGACCCGCTCGCCGTCGAGCTCGAGCACCAGCCGCAGCGTGGTGTGCGTGGCCGGATGCTGGGGGCCGAAGTTCAGGACCCATCTATCCGCCGCCTGGACGTGGTCCTTGAGGTATTCGGTGCTTTCGATGTCGAGGCCGTAGACCTCGTCTGGCTTCATGGTGTAGGGCATGGACCGCGGGGGCTCTCGATAGGGACTCTGTGCCTGCCGACGCGAGGCCGGAGACCCCAGTATAGGTCCTCGGCCCTCGTGGAAGGGTCGAAAAACGGGAGGGCGGCACGATGTGTTCGGTTTCTGTTCGGTCGATTCAGGCGCGGAAGACCGCCCCGAGCTTCTTGCCCAGGAGGAGACTCGCACCGATGAGAGTGCATGCGAGGAGCAACATCGCCCACGTGCCCATCGCCGCGGCGATCCCGGGCCCATCCCCCAGTCGCTCGAATAGGACGTAAATGGCCTTGGTGATCGGATAGTCGGACGCTCGCTGGGCGAGGATCAGACTGTCGCTGACCTCGAGCATCGAGAAACTGAATGCGAGCAGACCACCCGCGACGAGGTTCGCGGCCACCAGTGGAAGAACGATGCGACGCATCACGGTCGTCCCGCGAGCGCCCAGCCCTCGAGCGGCTTCTTCGAGATCTACCGGGGTCTGCTCGAGACCCGCCACCGTCGAACGAACGACGTAGGGCAGGCGGCGAACCGCGTAGGCGACCACGAGCAGCGGCATCGGATTCGGATCCGCACCGAGCACATCGGCCGCCCATCCCAGTGGACCGTCGTCCAGGGCGTTGACGAGGCTCGCGGGCATCATCCAGGCGAGCCAGTCGGGCACAGGCCCGCGGAACGGCCATTCGAGCGTCATGGCGACGTATCCGAAGGCCATAACGAGGCCGGGCACCGCGAGCGGCAGCATGCAGAAGGCATCGAGGAGGGCCCGCCCCCGGAGACGACTACGCACGATGAGACGGGCCGCGACGACACCGATCACCAGGTCGAGAAGCACCGCCAGACCGGCCAGAATGAGACTGTTCCGGATAGACCCGACCGCCAATGGATGTCCCAACGCCTCCTCGTAGTTCTGCAGGGTGAAGGCCCGAGGCAGAACGGATTGGTACCACTGTCCCTCGACGGACAAGCTGGCCAGCACCACCCCCAGGTGCGGGAGTGACGCGATACCGATCACGGCCGCGAAGAGAAGCGATGTTCCCCATCCACCGAGGAATCCAAGCCGCTGGGAGGAATCGCCACGAGACGCCTTGGCACTCGCCCCCACGCCCTTCACGCCGGGCAGCACCCGACCCGCGAGGTAGAGCAGGACGGCGGTGGACAGCATCACCACGGTAAGTGCGAAGGGCTCCGCACTGGTCTCCATCTGTTTCAGCCCGTCGAAGATCTGGACGGGAGTCACTCGCCGGAACTCGAACATCAAGGGCGTACCCAGTTCCGTGAAGCTCCAGATGAAGGTGATCGTTCCACCCGCGAAGAGCCCCGGCCGAACCAGGGGCAGGGTGATTCGGCGAAATCTCGTCCAGCCACCCGCGCCGACGTTTCGGGCGGCCTCGTCGAGGGCGGGGTCGAGGTTCGCGAGGGCCGCGAGCAGGTTCAGATACAGGATGGGATAGAGGTGCAGCGCCTCCACCACGATCACGCCGAGGATCCCGCCGTCCCCGAGAAAATCAAGCGGCGCATCGATCAGCCCCCAGTCCTGAAGCAGCGCGTTCATTGACCCGGATCGGCCGAGAAGATGTCTGACGCCGATGGCCCCGACGAATGGCGGAAGAATGAGTGGAATCAGGATCAGCGCCGAGAAGAACGCCTTTCCCGGAAAGTCGTATCTCGCCGCCAGAATCGCCAACGGCATCGAGATGATGATCGAGACGACCGTCGTCGCGGTGGCGATCATGAGTGCGTTGACCAGCCCTCCGCGGAGCATCGGATCGCGGAGGACGTCGAGCACGTGGTAGAGGGTGAAGCCACCATCCTGGGACTCGAACCCGCCGCGAACGGTCAGCCAGATCGGATAGAGAAGCAGCACGCCGAGAACGGTGAGCAGGCCTCCCATGAGCGCGTATCGGACTGGTGATTCTCGTGCCACCCCGGGAGTCTATCGACTCCGAAAAGAAGGTTCAGTCTCCGCAAGGCCCCCACGCGAGGAGAACGGCGGCGAGATCTCGTCCGTCGACGATGCCGTCGCCGTCCAGGTCGACGATCGGCGAGTCACTTCCCCAGCCAAGGAGGACCTGCTCGAGATCGAAGACGTCCACAACGCCGGTCAATCCCACGAGATCGGCGGGACAGACATCGCACTCGTCGGGGATGAAGTCGCCATCGAGATCCGATGGATGACCGCATCCGGCGGCGATCATGAACCAGGTATCCAAACCCGTCGTCGTCGACAACGGAACGACCGGCCAGACGTCGGCCGAGCCGTCGAGATCCCCGAGATCGAAAGGCTGGGAAGACGCCGCGACCCAGGCCGACTCGCCGGTCAGAAGATCCCGCCGAACCACCGACATCGGCGAGTCGTCCCCGAACGTGGCCTCCTGAATCTCGATCGCGACGTAGAAATGGGCGTCGATCGGGCCGGGCTGCATCGCAGGCATGACGTACCTTCGCCAGCCCGACACTCCCGAGATGAGAGGAACGAATCGCTCGCCCACCGGCTCGGCGTCGTAGGGGCGGCCATCCCCATCGGGGTCCGACAGCACGGCGATTCTCGCGCTCCGTCCCTCGAAGGACTCCGGATCCCACCACACCCAGACCGAGTCCGGGATGGGGCAGTCCGAGCGCACCTTGAAGCGTCGAATCCAGAGCGCGTGGACCGAGGACACGTCGTCGAGACTCCAACCGTAGTTGTCGTCGGGCTCGATCCCCGCCGCTCCATAGGTCGGCTGCAGCGCACAATCGACATCGGTCGCACCGTCCGGACAGTCGATGCCGTCGGAGCAGGCGTCGAGCCGGCCGTCCAGGTCGCAGTCGAGTTCGGTGGCGATCTCGATCGCGTCGTGATCCTCGAGAAAATCGCCGTCGCAGTCACGATACGGATACCGGGCCGCGGAGAGCACGACCTCCGACCATCCCTCCGCCGCGACGTCGCCACCGACGATCCGCGCGGCGTTGCGTCCGGGCTCGGATGCCACCGATGCTCCCGGCGCGGGGCCGAACCCGTCTTCGTCACCTCGGATCGTCCAGGGATGCCAGCGGTCGTCGCGGAACAACCACGTCGCGGAATCCTTGATCGCCACGAGCCCGAACGACTCGGGAAGGGACGCCATGCCCACCGATCCACCCCCCGGTCCGGAACTCCGTGCTCGGAGCCGCCACGACACGCCATCGAAGGACCAGGTGTCGGCGAGCGGCCCCTTCGCGCCGATTCCTCCGTGGAGCACCACGTCTCCTGAACGTCGATCGAAGCACAGGACATGTTCGGCTCGAGCGCTCGGGCCGACGACACCTTCGATCTCGATCCAAGCCTGCCCGTCGAACCACCACAGGTCGCCGAGGAGCTCGCCTCCACCGTCTCGACCTCCGAAGAGCAGCGCGCCGCCGTCCCACGCGACCATCGCGTGTCCGGCGCGAGGACTCGGACCTGGAATCTCGAGGGCCATCCATCCGTCGTCAGGATCGAATCGCCAGGAATCGGCGTAGGTCTCGCTGAACGAGCGACCGCCGAACATCAACGCACCGCCATCCCAGGATGCGGCCCCGACCCCGGTGCGCGGCGATGGTCCCTCCGACAGGAACCGCCAACCGCCGTCGACCAGCTCCCAGGATCGGCCCAGGCTCTCGCCGTCGTCCGCCGCCCCGCCCAGAAGGAGCCAACGATCTCCGGCACGAACCAAGGTCTGTTCCTGGAACGATGGCGGCGGCGGATCACGACGAACTCGAATCCAGGTCGCATCGTCCACCGGCTCGGGCGGCCCCGGTCGACACACCACCTCGGCGTCGACGCAGCAGTCGAGGACACCATCGCGGTCCAGGTCGCGTCCACCACCGAGGATGTCGCACGCGTCGGGAACCAGATTCCCGTCGCAGTCCCGCACGGTCCCCGCCGTCACGTCGCAGATGTCGGGGACCCCATTGCCGTTGCAGTCTTCGGACTGGCATGCGTCGGGGATCCCGTCGTCGTCGCAATCGTCGAAGAGACCGCAGGCGTCCGGAACCAGATCCCCGTCGCAATCCGAAGCCCCCATCGAGATCTCCTCGCGATCACCGATGCCGTCGCCATCGCAATCGAAGATGCACGAGGTGCAGACCGCGCCGGAATCCGGCCGACCGTGGATCCGGACGACCCAGTCCAGGGGAATCGACGACGGATCGAAGAGACGCCATGTCTCTATTCCGCAATCGGGGAGGATGAACCAGGTGGCGTCCGCATCGTCGTCGATGCCACCCGCGAAGCTCGCGACCCCGTCCTCCGACGCCGGTACGTCGATCACGACCACGACGGTCCGATCGGCGGAAACGGTCGCGGGCTTGGTGAGCGGCACGCGAACCATGCCCAGCGTCGCGCTGGGGAGGGTGACCAACTGCCGATCCAGCAGGACGAGATCCTCGCCTTCCGGTCCGAGATCGCCCCCATCGACGTCCAGATGCAGTTCGACCCCGACCTCCAGTGGTCCGCCGGAACACGTCCATCCGAACTCGAGACAGGAGAGCACGGCGTCGCCGGGCGGAAACGCGGTCGACAGATCGTGGCTCTTCGCGAAACGAGCCGCAGTGCTCAGACCGAAGGAGACGCAGGCGAGTCCCCCCTGCACGAGTTCGAGATTCGGATTCTCGTCCACCGAGACTTCGCAGGGGGTGTCTCCTCTCGGAGCCGAGTGGACGAGGGTCGGTCGTCGTTCACGACTCGGTGCCACCTCGAGCCGAAGGGCGGATGGCCCCCGGCCGTCGGCGAGACCGAACGCGGCGATGGTGGTCAGAATGAGCGGCGCGAGCAAGATGCGATCAGCCCGTCCAGTTGGCCAGCATGACGCCGACGTCGCCGCCTCCGACGCTCCCGGAACCATCGAGATCGAGCGCCGGGTCGATACCTCCCCAGCCGGCCAGAAGGGTTCCGAAATCACTCCCATTGACTCGACCGTCGCCGTCGAGGTCGCCGAGCAGCGGCGGGTCGCCCGCTTCGGGAATCAGTATCGCCAGTCCCATTCTCGCGCTGGCCGACACCAGGTCGTTGCGGAGCGCCCGGACGGCGTACTCTCCCGCCGGCAGTCCGATGACGTGGAGCAGCTCGTGGTTGTCGACCGCGCTTTCGCTCACCACGTTCCCGCCCTCGAACGCGACGACGCCCTCACCACGGAGCGGCGTCGCCGATCCACCGTCGATCCGAAAGAGCTCGAGATCGATGTCAGGCAGGGTGGAGGATGCGAAGGTCGAGGAAACGGTCCGATTCCAGCTCGCGGCGACCGCGATCTCGTCGGCCGGCTGCGTCAGGGTGAAGCGATGCCACAGGGCCTCGCCCTGGCTCATCGACTCGAAGTCCCAGGCGGAGCCGACGACGGTGTCCGCCGCGGGGAGGCTCGACTCACCGTCCTGCCGAAGGCCCGTGTAGATCCGGTGGGCACGGTCGATGTTGACCACGCCGGCGCCGAAGACCTCGTCGAAGGGACGGGCGGTGACGCCGCGTTCAACCGGCGACGCGTCGAGGTTCGTCCACTCTTCGTTCCGCACCGCACCGGCGAGAAGCACCGCCCGCACGACCTGGGAGAACGACGACGTGGTGTCGTCCGAGAGTTCGGGTGTCATCTCGCGCGTCTCGTAGAGCAGAAGACCGCACGCGGCCACCATCGGCGCCGCATAGCTCGTCTGGGCCGCCGGGGCGACGATGTCCGGCTTCATCCGCCCGATGCCGTCGGTGCCCACACCGGTGTCGGTGTGGCTGTGGTTGCCATTGGTGAGACCGACCGCCAACGCGTGGTACATGCCTGCGAACCCGACCGGCGTGGTCGTGGTCGCGCCGTTGTTCACACTGCACGTCCAGAGCGCCCTGGAGCTGTTCGCGGCGAAGTCCGCCCGCCTCAGGACCTGGAGATTCGCGGAGGTGTTCGAGAAGCTGAAGATGTAGGAGTGGTTGAACGCCTTGATCGACCCGTCCAGCGAGGTCGGCGTACTCGACGTTCCGTACTTGAGGAATCCGGAGCCGATGAAGTCGTTGGCCTCCCAGATGAACGCGGTATCGACTTCGGGACACGGGCTGAAGGTCCGACCGTAGAAGTACGCCCCGACCAGGGTCGCATGCGTGCTATTGCCGGTGGCTCCGCTCTGGAGGGCGAAGTTCGTCAGGGAGATCTGGAAATTCGATGGATCCGGCGCGTATCCGCCGTCGATCGCCTCGACCTGGCCGATGTTCAGCCCCCCGCCATCGGGAACCGGAAGCCCAGCCTCGGTCAGCCTTGCCACGAGGTCGTCGTAGCCGATCTCGGCGATCTGGTCCGCGAGACCCACGGAGGTCGATAACGATGCCGTCAGAACGGCGAGGGTGAAATATCTGGGTGTGGTCACGGGAACCTCCTCGGCTGAAGTGAGGGCGCTCTCATAGAGAGTAGCCCCCGGAATGAGGAGGTCCACCAGAGAATCCGAAGATCCCACCTATGACGCCCGGAGCGTGAACTGCGAAGGGATTCGTCCGATCACCGCATGGCGGATTCACGGCGGACCAGAAGCTCGACCCTGGCGTTCTCACCCGGGTTGATGTCGCCGCCACGCCCGCTGCGACGAGGCTCGGTCGTACCGGAGGCGGTGATTCTGATCCGGCCCCACTCGATACCCGCGTTCGCGAGACGCTCGGCCACGTCCGTCGCTCGGTCCAGCGCGATCCGCATCGCCTTCACCGGGTCCTTGAACGCCTCGACCTCGTCGGCATGGCCGCGGATCTCGATCACGTTCTGTCGCCCCTGGTTCCTCAGCGCGAATTCGCGAATCAGCGGTGCGGACGATTCGGGGACGTCCAGCCCGTGCCGATCGAACGGAACATCGACCGCTTCGCCAAAGTAATCGATGTCGCGAGGCGATCGGACGTCGCGTTCGGCTCCGACCACGCCTTCGGAGTTCGCATTGCCGGCGCCGCGCATGTCGATCTGATCCAGAAGTTCGGCGTCCTCGGGATTGTCGGGATTCAACGGATTGTGGAACGCTCGACGAACCGCTTCGATGAACTCCGGATCGATCTCCTGCGGCTGGGTCGCGACGCCCTCCGCCTCGTCGCCGCCACCGCCGGCGTTGCCGCCCTTGGGTTGGACGTTGAGTGCGAAGAGGATCACGAAGAAGCCCATCAGGAGCATGACCATGTCCGCGAAGGAAATGAGCCATTCCGGCGCTCCGGACTCCTCCTCCTCCTCGTGGCCACCGTGACCGGCGGGCGCGTGACTGGCATGCTGCTTGGCGTGTTCGTCGCTCATGGGTGGGATCCGTCTCGGCTCAGGCGGCGAGCTTCAGGCGGCCTCGGCCGGACTGTGGGACGAAGGCGAGCATCTTCTCGGTCGTGGTTCGCGGGTTGTCTCCCGCCTGGATGCTCATGATTCCCTGGAGCATCATCTCCTTGGAGAGGATCTCCTCTCCGGAGCGAAGCGAGAGCTTGTCGCCGATGGGACCGGCGATGGCGTTCGCGAGAACCGTGCCGTACATCGTCGCGGTCACGGCCACGGCGAGCATTCCGCCGAGTTCCTCGATCGATCCACCGAGCGATCCGAACATGCCGATCTGACCGATCAGGGTCGCGGCGAGTCCGTAGCCGGGTCCGTAGAGCTTGATCAGGTCGAAGAACTTCTTGCCGGCCTTGTGACGCTCCTGCATGGCCATGACTTCCATGCGAAGCGTCGATTCGATCACATGTTCATCCGTACCGTCGACGGCCATCTTCAGGGCCTGCGAGAGAAAGGGATCCTCGATGTTCTCGACCTCGTGCTCGAGCGCGAGAATGCCCTCTCGTCGAGCCCGATCGCTGAGGTCGGCCATGACCGTCACCGTGTCGCCGATCGACTGCGAAGGCTCCCGAAAGAACGCCTTGATGTAGCCGGGCACCTGCAGGAGCTTGTCCATCGGCATCGCCATGAACAACACGCTTATGGTGCCGCCGAAGACCATGATCACGCCCTTGAGGGACCAGAACAT
>PKCT01000257.1 GCA_002862325.1 Phycisphaerae bacterium | reverse complement strand
CGACCGGCCGTCCGACCCGACCATCCGAGTCCACCCATTCGCCGCGACGCTGGTGACGCACCCGCTGGACATATTCGATCCAACGAAGATCCTCCATCGGCGATATTCGGCTGTTGAGATCCGTGCCGATCGAAAGCGGAATGCCGGCGTCCCGCATGGTGGCGAGGTCCGGCATCCCGTCGCCGAGATTGCCCTCGGTGTTCGGACAGAGACAGATCGTCCCGCCCGCCGCGGCGTAGTCGCGGAGATCCGAAGCGATCGAGTGCGTGCAGTGAATGGAGGTCGTCCGCTCGTCGACGATCCCGTGGTCGAGCAGGAGCCTCATCGGCGTGCAGCCGTGGGCGGCTCGACAGGCGTCGATCTCCGCCACGGCCTCCTCCAGATGGATGTGAAACGCGGCTTCCCGCGCGCGGGCCTCCGCGGCCACCTGCCGGATCCGTTCGATCGGTACCGCCCGAGTCGAGTGGACGATTGGCGCGACCGTCTCCAGGGGACCCGAGATCATCTCGTCGACCCGAGCGAGCGATCCCAGGTAGTCGTCGATCGACCCGGTGTCGAAGCGATACTGGCCGCCCTCCAGCGGTCGGCCGTCGAAGTCGCCCCGAACATAGTCGGCGTGCAGCAGAACGAGCCGAATGCCGGATTCGCGGGCGGCCTGAACAACCGCTTCGTCCAACCTGCAGCGCACGTCGGCGGCGTGATGGACGTAATGGAACTCACCGACCGCCGTGATACCAACGTCGAGCATCTCCTCGAACGCCCGTCGACTGATCTCCCTACATCGCTCCGGATCAAGATTCTCGACGAGGTCGTACATCGACGACCGCCAAGTGAAGAACGAGCCGGCGCCATCGGGATACCGATCTCCGAGTCCCCGCAATCCCCTTTGGAAGGCGTGGCTGTGGGCGTTGAGGAAACCGGGCACGACCAGTACGTTCCAGGTCGCTGGGACCGACGCGTCCCGCAAGTCGACGATCCGATCGTCGGCGATCTCGATCTCCTTGTCACGATGGATAACGCCGTCGAGAAGAATCCTCGATGGTCTGAGAATCGAGGCCTGGATGGGCTCGGGGGTGCTCAAGAACGCATCTTACGTCCTGAATGGACGAAACCACATCCGAGGTCGGCTACACTATTCGACCACACACGATCTGGAGAATCTTGTGCTCGAGCCCCGCCCCTATACCGAATTCGACGTCGATAGCGACGAGTCACTGGAAGCGATGGCCCACGTCAGATCCCTTCTGGACTTCATCGGAGACGATCCAGAACGGGAAGGCCTGATCGACACCCCGAAGCGGGTGGTCAAGGCGATGAACGAGCACTTCTGGGGCTATCGGGCCGATCCCACCGAACCGCTCCAGCGGACCTTCAGCGAAGTCGAGAACTACGACGAGCTGGTGCTTCTCCAGGACATGGAGATTCAGAGCCACTGCGAACACCACATGGTCCCCTTCGTCGGCCGGGCCCATGTCGCCTACATCCCGAGCGGACGCGTGGTCGGACTTTCGAAGCTCGCGAGGGTCGTGGAGATCTTCTCCAAGCGACTGCAGGTCCAGGAGAAGCTCACCGCACAGATCGCCAACACGATCCAAGAGGAGCTGAGACCCCAAGGAGTCGCGGTCATCATCCAGGCGAGACACTTCTGCATGTGCTATCGGGGCGTTAAGCAGAGCCAGGCATGGACCACGACCAGCAAGCTGCACGGGGTCTTCCTTCAGGATCCAGCCGCCCGGATGGAGCTGTTCACCCTGATCGGCTCGAATCCTGGGGGCCGCTGAATCGTCCAGGCGACTGGTGGTGGGGACCGATACCCTGAGTTCGATGCCCTGGGATCGATGCCCTGGGATTCGATACCATCTCGTGATCTGCCCCCGTAGCTCAGCTGGATAGAGCATTGCTTTCCTAAAGCAGAGGTCACAGGTTCGAGTCCTGTCGGGGGTGTTGTTCGCGAGCGATCTGCGACCGATCCGAACGGCCGCGGAGAATCGACACGTCGATGTACGCGACCGAGCGCAGCCGGTCCGCGCCAGCGGGAGGAACCGATCGATCCTCGCCGGCAGAATCGTCCACAACCGGCTGAAGAGACGGAACATCTTCTGAACGGAGGTCGGAACACCGTTTTTGGGCCGGAGACGTGGCCAAAAAACCAACGAACGTTGTCTTTGACGCAGCGATGGCAATATTGATGGTGCCGTGTTCCCACGGCGTGTGATTCCAGTTTGGTCGCCGATCTTGAGTGGCGACCAGTTCCCTTCCTGCCTCTCGAAAACACGGAGAATCAGAGCTGAAGATTTGGCAGATTGCGGGTGTCGCCCTCGTCGCTTCCCCCGCCACGGGTGAAATCGTCACCAACGGCCGCTTTGCATCCGGAACGGGTTCCGACGCCGACTCCTGGAACCAGCTCGAGATCTTCGGCGGCAACGCCAGCAGTTCCACCGATCGAATTGGACCCGGCTTCGGATTTCCCGCCTACGACGGGGACGCTTACATGGAATTGAGCGTGACGGGTGCCAGCGACTACGGCCCGGTCTCAGAGATCCAGCAGCAGACCGCGGTCGGCTCCGTCAGCGGCGGCGCATCCTACGACTTCTCCTTCGCGAGCACCGGACTCGCCGGACCGGGCACGGTGGCGTTCGCCCAGGTCCCCGCCCCCGGCGCGCTCGCGCTGCTCGGCCTCGCGGGGCTTGCGACCGGCCGACGACGTCGCGCCGACTGAGTTCGCATCACGATCCGATGATGAGCGACGCCCAGTCAGGATCGACCGTACACCGGGACGAGCGCTCCGGTCGTCAACGTGTTGGCAGGACTCGCCAGCCACACCATCGCCCGCGCGACCTCCTCGACCTTCGGCCAGCGACCGAAGTCAGCGTCGGGCATCGATGCTCGATTCGCCGGCGTGTCCATGATCGATGGAATGATCCCGTTGACGAGGATCCCCTCCTCGCCCACCTCCCGGGCGAGGCACTGGGTCAGGCTGGCGACCGCCGCCTTGCTCGTCGAGTAGGCGAGCATGCCGCCTTGCGGCTCGACCGCGGGACGAGCCAGCACATTCACGATGCGTCCCCCCTCGCTCGCCGGCCGGCCCGATCGCCTCATCGCCCTGACCGCCTCCCGACAGCAGAGAAAGCAGGTGCCGGCGTTGAGCGTCATCATCCCGTCGAAGTCCGCCTGGGAGATCTCCTCGATCGGCCCCATGCCGAACCCACCCGCCACGTGCAGCGAGGCGTAGAGCGGGCCGACGGACTCGTAGACCGACACCACCGACGCCTCGTCGGCCAGATCGGCCTCATGCAGGACCACGTGATCCCGGAAATCGATCCGCTCGAGCTCCTTGGGATCCTTGAAGGTGACGTGCACCTCGGCGTTGTGTTCGAGGAGATCCCGGACCGCCTCGGATCCAAGGGCGCCGGTACCGCCGGCGACGAGGCAGCGAAGATTGGAAAAGGGCATGCGAAGCACTCCATGATGCGGGAGAACACGGCTCATTCGGCCGTGGTCGGGGATCGTAACCGCTAGGATGTCGACCTTCCGGCGAGCGGTCGCGTCTCGCCTCCTTCGCACTCCGGATCGCATCGATGACCGAGACCACCACCAAGCGCATGGAGGACATCGTCGGACTCTGCCGCCGACGAGGCTTCATCTTCCAGAGCTCCGAGATCTACGGCGGGATCAACGGCTTCTGGGACTACGGTCCCTACGGTTCCGAGCTCAAGCGCAATCTCAAGAACGCGTGGTGGGAGGACATCGTGCACGGCGACGTGGTCGGCCCCACCGGGGATCCGGTCAGGATCGTCGGTGTCGACTGCACGATCATCATGAACCCGAAGACCTGGGTCGCCTCGGGCCACGTCGGCGGCTTCAACGATCCGATGGTCGACTGCAGGGAATCCAAGTCGCGGTACCGCGCGGACCACATCCTCTGCCTCGGAACCACCGACCAAGCCGACGCGGGGCGACTGTTCGCCTTCCTCGAAGGCGACGAGGATGGACTCGCCCGCGCCCGTAAGATGCTCGAGAAGTACGTCAAGCGGACGCTCGAGGACGAGGAGCTCGCCACCCGCGCCTTCATGGAGCTGTCGGCGGAGGAACGCACCACCACCGTCGGGCCCGATGTGAAGGATCCGGGCACGCTCACCGAGCCACGCATGTTCAACCTGATGTTCGAGACCTACTGCGGGGCGATCCGCGACGAGGACTCGAAGGCGTACCTCCGACCGGAGACCGCCCAGGGGATCTTCACCAACTTCCACAACGTGGTGGACTCGAGTCGCGTCAAGGTGCCCTTCGGGATCGCCCAGATCGGCAAGGCGTTCCGCAACGAGGTGACCCCGCGGAACTTCATCTTCCGCAGCCGCGAATTCGAGCAGATGGAGATCGAGTTCTTCATCCATCCGAGCGAGGCCGAGTCCTGGTACGCGTGGTGGCGCGACCAGCGGTACGCGTGGTGGAAGTCGATCGGTCTCGCCGGGGACAATCTGATTCTCCGCGAGCACGACCAGGACGAACTCGCGCATTACGCCAAGGAAGGTGCCGGCACCAGCGACATCGAGTATCGATTCCCCTTCACCGCACCGGGGTTCGGTGAGCTCGAAGGCGTCGCCCACCGTTCCGACTACGATCTCCGCCAGCACGCCGAACACTGCGGCAAGGGCGAGAAGATGCGGTACTTCGACCAGGCCCGGAACGAGCGGTACTTCCCGCACGTCATCGAACCGAGCGCGGGCGCGGACCGCGGCGCCCTCGCCCTCCTCTGCGAGGCGTACACCCCGGACGAAAGCCGCGCCTCGAAGGTCTACATGAACTTCGATCCCCGGGTCGCCCCGGTCAAGGCGGGCATCTTCCCGCTGGTCGCCAAGGACGGGATGCCCGAGATCGCGGAGAAGCTGCACCGCGAGATTCGCCGCCGCCATGTCGTCGAGATGGACGCCAAGCAGTCGATCGGGAAGCGATACGCCCGCATGGACGAGTGCGGCACGCCCTACTGCATCACGATCGACGGCGACACCAGTTCCGACCAGGCGGTCACCATCCGGGAGCGCAACACGCAGAGCCAGGAGCGGGTGTCGCTCAACAAGGTCGCCGCGTTCCTCGACGACAAGATCCACGGCGACGGCTGACCGCGAACCAAGCGGTCGACGCGTGCCCCACGGCTCCCCTCCTCCGGATCGCAAGGAACCCAGATGGCATCGGACACCAGACGTCCGAATTCCCCACCGAGCAACCCCCTGGGTTCGACGCTTCGGGTGGGAACCGTGATCACCTGCCGTCGGAACGATGGTGCGCGAAAGCCCGCCTACGTTCTCGACGTCGATCTCGGGCCGCATGGACGAAGAACGTCCAGTGCACAACTCACCGGGACCTATCGACCAGAGGACCTCGTGGGACGTCGAGTCGTAGTCGCGACGTCGCTGGGATCGCGTTTGATCGCCGGTGTTCGAAGCGAGGTGCTGGTCCTCGGGGCCACCAGGGAGGACGGTGGCGTGTCGATCGTCACCATCGACGACGACGTCCCGGATGGAAGCCTCGTGCACTGAAGACTGGGAACCGATCACCACCGGATGAACGAGGCATCCAACGACACACGCGAGGCCCGCTGGGGCCTCGCGTGTGTCGCTCGGTGCATTTCCCTCGGCACCGGCCGATGGTCTGGTCGGGAAGCGATCCCGACGGCCCGTGTTCGTGACCACACGCTCTCGTTCATGTGGCCGCGAAAGGTTCCCCCGGATGGACCCTTCAGCGGTTCACGAACACGGGCCGTCGGAATCAATCTTCCGACAGGAGAACTATCGCCAGTTCCATCCCACCCCGCCATGGGGCGTTCACCCCGGATTCAGGGGGACGTGGGGCAGGGACCCCAGTTGCCCAGAAGAACGCCCAGATCCGCCGAGTCCACCATTCCGCTCCCGTCGAGATCCAAGGGGCTTTCGACCGATCCCCAGTCGGCGATGAGGTAGCCGAGATCTGCCGCGTCGACCTTGCCATCACCGAGAAGATCCCCCGGGCATGGCGGAACCACCAGAGTGACCATGAGCTTGGGGGCGTTGGTCTTCCCATTGCGGAGCCACGAACCGTATTCACCCGACTGGGTCAGACGGACGACCGCGAACCGCTCCCGCGTGGGACCGTTGAACTGGTCGGGATTCAGATTGATCGAGAAGTTCGAGGCCGACGTCCAGTTGAAGGTCGTCGAGCCCGACATGCACGCGTCGAACATCGACGAGCCCATCTCACCCCACGGCATGAAACCGACACAGACCGATCCGCCGGCGGAACGAGGCGAGTTCCTGCCGCCCACGAGTCGCACCGATTCGATGGTCGCTCCCTCCGCAATCGACGACAGATCGAAGCTCACGTAGGCGTAGTTGCGCGAGCCCATGCAGTAACCGCCCATGGTGGTGCAGCCCTTCATCGAGAGTTGAAACGCGTTGACCGAACTCATGCTGTGGTTGGAACAGCAATTGGGGACGCTTCCCGAACTCACCTGCACACCGCCCTCGAATCGGGGCACCTCGATCACGACGTTGTCGGCGCGCGTCAAGCCTGCCAACACACCCATCGACAGGCACAGCAGGAAGACAGTGGTGCTTCTGATGGGGATCACGTATTCGCTCCGGAGACAATAAAGATGGGCCCCGGAAAATCCCGACACTCGAGTCGGAGATGACGATAGCACAGACTCTCTGGAATCTCCAACGGTCGTTGACATGCCCGCGATATGGGATCACGAACGGGGATTCAGTCCCGCCACCATCGGTCGTCCAGCAGCATGCCGGGCGGAATCGCCGCTCCATCGCCGGATTCGATCATGCTCGCCACCGGGTGGGCGCAGTAGTCGACGCTGAAGGCGCCGGCGGGACGATGGTTGCCACTCAGTCCAAGACCACCGAACGGAAGCGTCCCGCTCGCACCGGCCGTCCCACAGTTGCGGTTCACGCAACCCGCTCGACACTCGCGAAGAAATCGATCCCACGCCGCGTCGTCCCGAGTGAAGATCGATGCGGCGAGTCCGTACCGAGTCGCATTGGCCTGATCGATCGCATCGTCGAAGTCCGCCGCGATCGACAGCTGGACCAGGGGGCCGAAGCACTCCTGGTCGTGTTCGCGTTCGAATCGATCCATCAGCACCACCCCCGGGGTGACGAAATGCCCTTCGCCTTCGATGCGGGTCGACTGCACGAGAACGCGTCCTCCCCTGGCATGCAACGCATCCTGGAACGCCAGCACGGCGTCCACCGAATCGGCATTGATCATGGGTCCCATGAACACCGGCCCCTGCGCGTCGGAGGGACCGATCACCAGGGTGCTCGCCACCTTGCAGAAGGTCGGGATGAATCGATCCGCGATGTCGGGATGGAGCACGATTCGGCGCGTGCATGTGCATCGCTGTCCCGTCGTCGCGAACGCCGCCCGCGCACACTCGATCACCGCCTGCTTGAGATCGCAGTCCGGCATCACGACCGCAGGATTCGATCCCCCGAGTTCGAGGGCCACGATGCGGCCGGGTCGATCGATGTTCGCCTCGAGGATGCGGCGACCGACCGGCCAGCTTCCGGTGAAGAGAATGCCGTCGATCCCGTCGTGCGCGACCAGCGAGGCCGCGGGACGGGCATCCCCCTGCACGAGATTGAAGACGCCGGGTGGCAGATCGGCCGCTTCCGCGATCTCGGCCAGGGCCTGCCCGACCGCCGGGGTCTTGTCGCTCGGCTTGAAGACCACCGTGTTGCCGGCGAGAAGCGCCGGCACGATGTGCCCGTTGGGCAGATGGGCGGGAAAGTTGAACGGTCCCAGGACCGCCATCACCCCATGGGGACGGAAGCCGCACCGTCCGACGCGGGTTTCCCCCGCCGCGACTTCGTATCCCTGGACCCGTCCCGCCGATTGCGGGCCGAGCGTGATGTCCACCTTGGTCGCGACGAGCCCGGCCTCCGCCCGCGCCTCGGACGCGATCTTTCCGGTCTCCAGTCCGATCAGACGCGCAAGCCGATCGACTCGATCGGCGGCCGCACGCTTCCACCGCTCGAGCGCCTCGACGCGAGCGTCGTGATCGACGGCGCGCCACGCGTGGAACGCTCGACCCGCGGCCGCGATCGCCTCGTCCATGTGGGCATCGACCCCATGGGCGGACCAGACGAGATCGCGGGGTCGCGCAGGATCGTGGGATGCGATGCCCGATCCCTCGGGAAGCGACTTCCAGACGCCGTCGATGAAGTCGGCGGGCGCACGCTCTATCAGACCGTCCTGCTGGGCGATGCCCTTCTGCACGTTCAACCTCTCTTCTTGCCCTTGCCGCCCTTGGCCGACTTGCCACCCTTGCTCGCCTTGGACGACTTCGAGGGCTTCCCGATCTTCGATCGCTTGGTGGTCGTATCCGACGGGGCACTCGGCCGCGTGGTAGATCCGCGCGGAACCCTGATCGGGGTGAGCCCGACCTTCGCGCCGACCTCTAGATTGAGCTGCTGAAGCGTCTTCTTCGCCACCTGAATGCCTCCGTCGACCTCCGCGTAGGGGGCTTGAATAGCGCGAAACGCACCCGCGCCTTCGGGAAGGATCGGTCCCTCGACGCTCAGGAGCCCCACCCGGCCGGAGGGGACTCGCCCGGTGGCGACCACCGCGACTCGCGACGTCGCCTTGACCAGAGGAATGCGGTCGAGCCGGGCCTCGAGGTACGGGCCACCGTCGAAGGGGTCGATGTGACCATGGTGTTCGAAGCCCTGCCGCTCGAGGACGGACAGCGCGGGCCTTGCCTCGTCCCCGACTCGACCGATCAGATTCCGGGCCTCCGGTGGGAGCAGCGACGCATAGATCGGCGTCTCGGGGAAGAGCGAGGTGATGAACTCCTTGGAGTGCTGGCAGAACACGTCCGCTTCGAGGTACGAGAGGTTGATGAACCGCCCTCCCAGGTAGTCCCACAGGACGTTCCTGCTGTCCGGGGTCAGCGACCCCATGACCTCCGCGATCACGCGCCGATCGAACCACTTTCGATGGAGGCCCATGAAGTGGAATCGAACGTTGGAAAGGAAGCCCCCCAGCCGTTCACGATGGCCTCGGTATCCCGGCGCGAGCACAAGCCCCCCGAGCTCGGACGGACCGGTCTCGTCCACACCGAGCGTGAGCACCTTGTGCGTCTGCCCCTGCTGGAGATCCTCGCTCCAACGGGATTCCTTCTTCACCTCGAGATACACGTGCGGGTGTCCGGGCCACGACACGCATCCGATGATCATGCTCGTTCCGATGAGATTTCCGGTCTCGACGTCCTCGAGGACGAAGATGAACAGCCGATCCCTGGGATCGTCGAGTCGATTCTGAAAACTCCTGCGGCTTTTCTGCACCTTCGCGGTGATCGAGTCGCGGTCGGCGGGCAGATTGAAGGAATGGACGAGCCGGGCGAGCTTCAGGATGCTCGGGACATCGTCGATTCTGGCCTGTCGTATGACGAACATGCGGTCCTCCGAGCGGAGAGAGTCACGAGTCGATGACGTCGGCGACCCGAGCCATGGCCCGTTCGACGATCTCGAACACCGGTTCGAAGTGTTGCGGTTCCATCACCCCCACCGGCGGGAGGAATCGGAGATGGAACGGACCATGGCCGCAGTAGAACGCGATGACCCCCTCCTCGAACATGACGTCCAGAAGCTTCACCATGGCGTCCTTCCGACCGCCGAAGGGGGTGAGACGGCACATGCCTCCGGTTCCGCCCACCATGTCGGCGAGGGGCCGACCGAAGTCGTCGATCACCTCGGGGAACCACTCCGGCCGACGATCGACGAGCGCCGAGGCGTGCGTGCGAAAGGCGGCGTGCATCTCCGCGATGCGTCCCGTGGGACCGTAGTACCCGCCCTGTCGAAGTCGATTCAAAGCCGCCCGACCGACGGAGAATGCGGTGCTCGAGCCGATGAACGTGCCGCTCAGCAGACCGGGCCGAGGCGCGAGCGCTTCGGTGAACAGGCAGCCGCAGGCCTGGGACATCTTTCCGAACGCGACGACATCGACGTACTCGCCGAGATCGAGGACGTCGTAGTAGAACATCTCGGTGTTCCGACCGAACGTCTGGACCTCGTCGTCCCAGACGGGAATGCCGACCTCACGACATCGCTGCATCAGCGGAAGGAAGAACTCCCGAGGCGCGACGTTGAACCCGCCCTCGCCCTGGACGAGCTCGAAGATAAAGCAGCTGTGCTGATCCGGGTACCTCCGGAGGTACTGCTCCAGATGCCACACCGCCATCTCGATCGAACGAGCGCCGAGATTCGGATCGTAGAAGGGCATGTAGTCGACGTGGGTGTTGAGAGGAATACCCACCCGGCCGCCGGCTGAGTCGCCGATCTGGGCCATGGTCGTCGAACGTCCCATGAAGCAGTGCTCGAACGCGAGCACCCTCGGCCGCCCCCCCGTCTTCTGCTGGCAGACCTTGAGGCCGCTTTCGTTCGCCATCGCGCCCGAGTTGGTGATGAAGGCGTGGGACAGGCTCGATCCGCGATTCGCCTCCTCCAGCAGCAGTTCGGCGAACGCGATGCTCTCGGCATTGAACTGGAGATTCCCCTCCATGGCCACGTCGCCAAGGGACGCCTCGATCGCCGCCCGGACCATGCCGGGATCGGAGTGTCCGAACATGTGAACCCCGATGCCGTTGATGAGGTCCCACTTGACGGATCCATCGAGCAGCTCGACCAGGGGGCCGCGTCCGATGCCGCTGCCGACGTAGGGGAAGATCGGCCCCCTTCCCTTGGTCGCAGTCGATCGGGCGATCCATCCGTCGAGCGTCTCCACCGAAGCTTCGCGAGGAGGCCGGGCCGAATCGATCCCCTTCTGAACCATCTCGAGCCGCGACACGATCGTGTCCACGGCGGCCCGAACGTCGGGTGCCTCGTGAAATTGGGACGCGGCGGTGGTTTCGGACACTGGGTTCGCTCCAGGAGAGACGTGCGACGGTGCCATGGTATCGACCGGTCCACGTCCCACCGGCCCGGAAACCCGCCCAGATTGACGGGGGCTCGACCCGGGCCGGCGTCAGTCGCCGGGAATCCTTCGGGATGATCCGCCGCGGTCACCGAATCCGTCCCGATCGAGCCGGTGGAGCAGGACGGCCAGGAGCGTGGCCCGCTCGGCCAGGCTGGCGAGCTCGATGAACTCGTCGGGGCGATGCATCCCGCCCCCTCGTACGCCAAGCGTGTCGATGGTGGGAACACCCGCGGCCTGCAGGAGATTCCCGTCGCAGGCGCCGCCAGTGGAGGCGAACGGCATCGGATGTCCCATCGCCTCACTGATCTCCCGGGCCCGCTCCGCGAGCGCGAGCACCTTGGGGGTCTCCGGTTTCGCGGGGCGGATGAAGGACGTTCGAACCGCCACCGATGCCGCCTCCGGATCCGTCCCCTTCAAGGACGCGTCGAGTCCAGCGATGGCGTCATGGATCTCCGCTTCCAGCGCCCGTTGCGTCTCCGGATCCGGATAGCGGACGTTGCCCCAGGCACGAGCGTGGTGCGGCACCGCGTTGGTCACGCCGCCACCGTGCATCGGCCCGATGTTCACGATCCGTCCTCGCTCCGGATCGGCGAGTGCGGAGACCTCGACGATGGCCCTCGCGAGCGCGACCACCGCGGATCGACCATCGGTGAATGCCCTTCCGACATGCGCGGCCCGACCGTGGCTCTCGATCATGAACGATCCCGAGCCCATGCGCTCCACGACGAGACTCCCATCGGCCAATGCAGGTTCGAAGACGAGTCCCACATCGTGCCCACGGGCCACCTCGACCAACGTCCTCTCCGAGTGGTAGGTCCCGGTCTCCTCGTCCGGAACGATCACCACGGTCCAATCGGTGGTACGGCCGAGCTCGGCGAGGACCTCGAGCGCGGAAAGCATGACGACCAGCCCGCCCTTCATGTCCATGACGCCGGGCCCGGTCGCACGGCCCTCACCGATCGAGTTCATCGACTGGAAGGGACCGTTCGGCGGATGGACCGTGTCGAAGTGTCCGCAGAGAATCGGCCGGGCCGCCGCGACCTCGTCGCCGACCCGGAAGGTGGCCACCAGCGTCGGCGGTGGTTCCACAGACACGACGTCACCCTCCTCGTGCGTATCGGTTCCGGTCCTGATCTCCAACCACGCTGGACGCGCGCGACCGGGAATCGACTCGACCTCGGCGCCCAGAGCGCGAAGCCGAACGGCGAACAGGTCGTGCATCCGCGACAGTCCCGGTCGATGATCCTGTCCGGTCGGAATCGCGACCAGTTCCGCGAGATCGCGCTCGAGCAGGGCCTGGCGGGAGCGCATCGCCTCTCGAATTCGAATCTCGAACGTATCCAGCGACGGACTGGTCGATGTCACGATGGCGTCTCCGATTGCGATCCGGCGATCCAGGACGGCGTCAGCACCCCCCGCGCCACCTCCACCGCCGGACCACGCATCCGAATGTGTTCCTCGGCCAGCGGGTCGATTCCGATCCAGAGATCGCCCCCTCGCATGCTCACACGGGTGAATCCATCGGCCGCGGGCTCTCCTCCGGACCAGGCGTCCGCGACGGCCGCGGCACAGGCGCCGGTCCCGCATGCGAGGGTCGGTCCGGCACCACGCTCCCAGGTGCGCATCCGGAGGTGCCCCGGGGTCAGGCGACGCACGAGGTGAACGTTCACGCCGGCGGGGAACCAGTCATGACCGTCGATCGCGGGACCGACCACATCGATTGACACCTCGTCCTCGCGTCCGGTGAAGAAGACGGCATGAGGACATCCGATGGACACCAGCGTCATGCGAGCGTCGTCGGGAAGCTCGATTCCGGCGACATCGAAGTCGGGTACGACGCGGTCGACGAACGAGGCGTCGGGATCGATGCCGGGGATCGTCGCGGGAAGGCTCGCGATGCGACCATCGGGGCGAGGAAGCACGACCTCGAACATTGCGGGAAACTCCCCCGCACCCGGGACCCGAGCGATCTCGGCCCGGCCCCCGTCGATCTCT
>PKCT01000258.1 GCA_002862325.1 Phycisphaerae bacterium | reverse complement strand
CGGGAGGAAGAGCAGCAGCAGGAGGAACCACACCCGCATCAGATCTGCGCCCCGATGATGAGGGTGGCCAGGGGGTTCGTCGTATTGCCTGCCTGGCCCCCGAGAGTGCCGAACTGGAAGTTTTCGAAAACGAGCGCCCGAAGGCTCGCATCGACAAAGAAATATTTACCAATGGTGATCAACACTCCGCCCCCGCCGGAGAAAGACATCCGGGGAGTTGTCGTACCACCGGAGGGGGCCTGGTCAGCAAGCATGATCCCGACCCCCATCTGAGCGTAGACGAGGGCCCAGTCCACGGGCTTGACCCCGTAGTTGAAGTGCCCGGCGATGAGGACCATGTCGATACGGGGCGCGCTGGGAACGTCGAGGGCGGTGATGCAGCCCTCCCAGGTCGCACGGAATCCCATGTGAATCCGGTCCGCGACCACCTCAAAACGGTGCCCGGCCATCCCTCCAAACCACGCGCACGGTTTGAGCCCGACCTTGGGCTGCCAGTCCGCGATGCCGACCAACCCCGAGGCCTCGAACGACTTGCCCCGGACCTGAGCTCGGGCCTCTGACGGACCGACGCTCCCCGCCCCTAGGAAGGGCACGAGCAAAGCGGCTATGACCAGGGCGATGGAGAGACGACGGAACGACACTGTCGGGCTTCTACAACAAAACCTGCCCTATGGGCAGGACGGTACCGCTCTTGCGCTCCCCGGGATCGTGGTGAATGTTACCGGGCCTCCGACGCCACATCGGACCTGCATCTGCGCCACTTCCGAGGAGCATTCTTCGTGTCCAGGACCCTGATCATCGCCGAGAAGCCCAGCGTCGCCGCCGACATCGCCAAGGTCGTGGGAGCCGGCAAGAAAGGAACGCACGGTTACGAAAGCGACGACCATATTGTCTCCTGGGCCGTCGGCCACCTCCTGGAGTTCGCTCCGCCCGAGGAGTACGACGAGCGCTTCAAGCGTTGGCGCCTCAAGGACCTCCCCATCATTCCGGACGACTTCAAGCTGAAGGCGACCCGCGGCAGCACGAAGCAGTTGACTGCCCTGAAGCGGTTTATCAAGGCGAAGGACGTCGACCTCGTAATCAACGCCTGCGATGCCGGGCGCGAGGGTGAGCTCATCTTCCGGGAGATCTACCGGTACTCCGGCAGCAAGAAGCCGGTGAAGCGGCTCTGGCTCCAGTCCATGACCGGGGACGCCATCAAGAACAGCCTCGCAGCTCCTCGGGATGCTTCGGACGTTCAGGGTCTCGCCGACGCCGCCGACTGCCGCGCCGAGTCGGACTGGCTCATCGGCATGAACGCCACCCGCGCCCTCACCGTGCGGCTCCGCTCCTCCCGGGACCGGGTCGTCTGGTCTGCCGGCCGGGTCCAGACCGCCACCCTCGCCCTGGTGGTCCGGCGCGAGCTGGAGATCCTGGCCCACGAACCCGAACCCTACTGGATGGTTCACGCCACCTTCGCGGCCAGCGACCATGAGTACGACGGCACCTGGTTCAACAAGGCCGCCGAAGGTCCGAAGGATCGGATCTTCGATGAGTCGAAGCGTGACGCGCTCATCAAGCTGCTGAGCGGAAGCCCGAAGGCTACGGCGAAGGAGACCCGCAAGGACAGCAGGGAGACGGCACCTCCGCTGTTCGACCTCACCTCGTTGCAGCGGGAGGCGAACCGCCGCCTCGGCTTCTCCGCCCGGCGCACCCTTTCCATCGCCCAATCCCTCTACGAGGGCCACAAGCTCATCACCTATCCGCGGACCGACTCCCGGGCGCTGCCCGAGGACTACGTGCCGCACGTGACGCAGGCCATCAAGTTCCTCGGGGGCAGCAAGGACTACAAGGCCGCCTCGGACCGGCTACTCGCCGGCACCCTGGAGAACACGAAGCGCAACTTCGACAACGCCGCAGTCAGCGATCACTTCGCCATCATCCCGACGGGCGAAGGCAAAATGACCGGCCTCCGGGACGACGAAAAGAAGGTCTTCGACCTGATCGGCCTGAGCCCGGAGGAGGCGGAGATGAAGTTCGGCTTCCTGCTCCGCGCCCTCAAGCACGGTGCGCCGCCGCACGGCGGCATCGCCTTCGGCCTCGATCGGCTCGTCATGCACATGGTCGGCACCGACAACATTCGCGACGTGATCGCCTTCCCCAAGACCCAGTCGGGCGGCGACCTCATGATCGACGCCCCCGGGCCGATCGACGAAGCGCAGATGGAGGAGCTCCACGTCCGCACCGCGATGCCGACCGCCTGATCGGCGGAATCACCGCTCGCGCGGACCGGCCGGCACATCGGCCAGCACGTCGATGGAGACACGGACTCAGGCGGCTTCGGCGGCGGGTTCGTCGTCGGGCGCCAGCCTCGTGATCAATCTGGCCCCCACCGCGTCGCCCCAGACGTTCACCGTCGTACGGCACATGTCGAGGATGCGGTCCACCCCGATGATGACGCCGATCGCCTCGAGCGGAAGCGGTTCGATGCCGCGGCCGGCGAGACTCGTGTTGACCGCGGTGACCACGATCACCATGGTGACCAGTCCCGCACTGGGGATGCCGGCGGCACCGACCGCGGCGAGGGTCGCGGTGACCACCACGATCACCAGTTCCCCCATGCCCAGGTCGATGCCCCACAGCTGGAACATGAAGACGACCGCGACCGCCTCGTAGAGCGCGGTGCCGTCCATGTTGACCGTCGCACCGAGCGGGAGCACGAAGTTCGCGCTCCGCTTGCTGCAACCACCCTCGTCGACCGCGGTCTCGATCGTGACCGGAAGCGTCGCCGAACTCGAGTCGGTGCCGAAGGCGGTCAGGAGCGCCTTGCGCATCCGCAGCATGAAGGCGAACGGATTCACGCGACCGAGCACCGCGAGCACGATGGGCAGAGTGACGAAGGCGTGGATGGCGAGCCCCACCAGCACGGTGATCATGTACGCCCCGAGCGGACCGGCCAGGGCGCCGAGACCGATCTTCGCGACCGTGCCCGTCACCAGGAAGAACACGCCGATCGGCGTCAGCCAGAGGATCCAGAGCACCAGCCGCATGACGCCGTCGAAGAGGGATCGCAGCGTGTCGACCGCCGGACGTCCCGCGTCGCCGATCGCGGCCAGTGCGAGTCCGAGCAGCAGGGCGAACACGATGACGCCGAGCGTCCGACCGTTCGCAAGCTCCGCGAAGAAGTTCTTCGGGATCACCTGCTCCAGGATGTTCATCCATGCACCGCCGAGCCCCTTCTCGTTCGCGGTGCCCATCGCGTTTCTGAGGCCGCTGTTCTCCTCGTACTGGGCCGCCCCCTCGCTCTGTAGGCTGGTGATCGCCTCCGGCGAGAGCCCCTCGCCCGGCGCGACGGTGGTCACCAGCACCGCACCGAGCACGACCGCGGCGACCATGGTCGAGAAGTAGTAGAGGAGCGTGGTGCCACCGACGATGCCCAGTCGCGACGGATCGCCGATCGAGGTCACCCCGACCACGACGGAGAGGAAGACCAGAGGCAGCACCAGCAGCATGAGCGGCCGGACCAGCACGATCTTCCCGACCGACATCCAGGAGTTGCCGGTCTCGACCGGGTCGGGAACCGCACCGTGGAGGATCTGTCCGAGGACCGCACCGCCCACGAGCCCCACCAGAATCAGCACCGTGATCAAGCCGTCCTTCTTCATGGATGGACCCTATCGCGTTCGAGGTGGTCGGAGCGAAACGTTCAGTGCACGCCCTGTTCGGCGAGCCAGCGTTCGGCGTCGATCGCCGCCCGGCAGCCCATGCCGGCGGCGGTGATCGCCTGCCGGTACACGTGATCCGCGACGTCGCCCGCCGCGAAGACGCCGTCGATGTTGGTTCGGCTCGAGCCGCCATCGGGCAGCGCGACGTAGCCGCTGTCGTCGAAGACGACGCCACTGTCCTCGAGGAAGTTCGTGGCGGGCGCATGTCCGATCGCGATGAAGAGTCCGGAGACGTCGAGCGTCTTTCGCTCACCGGTCACGGTGTCCTCGAGCAGCAGCCCGGTGATGAATTCCTCGCCGAGGACGTCCACCACCTGCTTGTTCCAGTGCATCTGTACGTTGCCGGCGCTGAGCACCCGCTCCTGCATGGTCTTGGACGCCCGAAGCGTGTCGCGACGATGGATGATGTGCACGGTCGAGGCGAACTTCGTCAGGTAGTCGGCCTCTTCCATCGCCGTGTCGCCACCACCGACGACCGCCAGCGGCTTGTCGCGGAAGACCGGCAGCGCGCCGTCGCACACCGCACACGCCGAGACGCCCCCTCCGGTGGTCGCGAGTCGGAGCTCGTTGTCGAGACCCAGCCAGTTGGCCGTCGCCCCGGTGGCGATGATGACCGACTCGGTTCGGACCGACTTCCCGTCGGCGAGGTGCAGGGTGAAGGGATGCTCACCGAATTCGCAGCGGCTGACGTCGGCGCCCAGGACGCGGGTGCCGAATCGTTCCGCCTGCTTCTGGAACATCTGCATCATCTCGGGACCGGTCACGCCGTCGGGAAACCCGGGATAGTTCTCGACGTCGGTGGTCAGCATCAGCTGGCCACCCGGAAGTACGGGAGCGGGATCCTGTCGCGGCACCCCCACGATGCACAGGGGATTCAGGTTCGCCCGCGCCGCGTAGATGGCGGCCGTCCAACCGGCGGGGCCGGAACCGATGATTACGACCTTCTCGATCGCCTGCTCTGCACTCTGATCACTCATGAATCACCATTGCTTCCCTGGGGTGGACCTCGTCGGAGGTCAATCGATGACGCCCTGATCTCGGGCGAGGACGCGAAGGGGCGGCCAGACGATCATGTCGCCGGTCACGCCATCGAAGCTCGCCTCTTCGAAGCCCGAATCCTCACGATCTCGCCCGCGTGCGTAGAGGACGCATCCGGAGACGTAGATCCGACCGTCGTCGGTGTCCACCGGTTCCTCGCCGCCGTCGAGATTCTCGTAGAGGAAGCGACCGTACTCGACGTCGAACGGATCGAAGTCGAATCGCTTCGAGACGTTCTGCGAGTACATCGACGCCCGGTTTCTGGGCCAATCGCCCGAATACCGATAGTAGCCGCAGAGACCCGCCGAGATGATCGTGCCGTTGATCTCGACGATCAGCCGCTCCCGTAGGTTGAAGATCGACCGCATGTCGGAGATGGTGTCCACCACGATCGCGTATCGCACCTCGTTGAGCACCGAATACTCGGTGGGGAGTTCCTGGATCGGATCGTAGGGGCGGATGTTCCAGCGCCGGTACCAGTCGTCGTAGACCTGGGTGAGCTTCTCCTTCGACGCGTCGGCACTGCCGTGCACGTCTGCGATCTTCGTCCACCGCTTGGTCGCACCGAACCGACCCAGGGGGCTGTCCGTGGTCTGGATCACCCCGAATACCTCGCCCATGCGATCCGCGTCCGGATAGTCGGCACCCTGGAACACGTTGTCGATCGCCGCCGTGACCAGGAATCGATCCCCCTCGGGAAGTCGGAATCGCTTCATACGTTCGGCGTCTCCGACCTTGATGAAGGGAAGTTCTCGGAGGGCGATCCGGTTGAACTCCTCCTGCGGAATGTCGTCGAGAAACGTCCACATCGCATCCCTGATCATCGACATGGCGTCGATCAGCATGGCGCCGCCGGCGAGGACCTCGGCCTTCATCGGCCGGTCGCAGAGCTGACGAAGAACCCGGGCGTTGTCGATGGCGACGTCGAAGCCCTGGGTCCACTCGCCCGCTTCCATCCGGCGATACATCTCCACGGCGGCCCAGACGGACAGCGTCTTGAAGGCCTTCAGGTAAGGCAGGTTGGTCACGACCGACCCGTTCTCGGCGAGACCGACGTCGGCGTAGACCCCCGCATCCCTGAGATCAGGCGTGACCTGATCGGCGCCGTATGGCAGGCCGACGGCGAACTTCTTGGCAGCGACCTTGAGCGCTTCGGCGACCGAGGCGTTTTGTGCGGCCCAATCGGACATCGCCGACCAGTCGGTCATCTTCGGCCAGACGTCGACCGCGGAAAAGTCTCCGTCGAGTTCGACGGGACACGGCGTCATCCCCTGGTACGCCTCGAAGAGGGCCTCCCACGAGGTGTTCGCGGGCGATGTCTTGGAGATGAACTCGCGGTTCAATTCCCGCGCCACGCGATCGTCGGCCGATTGGGGCCCATCGCCCGAGGCGGCGATGGCGGGCTGGAGAGTCGCGGCGAGGACGAGGGCCGGTGTCATGGCGAGTCGTCGGCGAAGCGGCATGGATCAGAACTCCGGAGTGGACATCGGGAGGAGCACCATCACCGGTGCCCCAGGCGGGTCGCGTCGTAGAGCGACAATGTAGCAGAAGCGACACGTTTCCCCGTGACGGGGACACCCCCCCGAGGTCCGCTACACTCCGCGGTCTGGAGACCCCCGGTGCCCACGACACCCCTCATCCCCGACACGATCAACGTTCTTCTCATCGGTGGCGGCGGTCGCGAACACGCCCTCGCATGGAAGCTCGGCCAGTCTCCGCGCCTCGGAACCCTCTGGGTCGATGCCTCGGCCAACGCCGGCATCACCGCCCTGGGACGTCCATGTCCGGAGCCGATCTCGGGCCGGGAGCTCTTCCGACTCGCCCGATGGTGCGATCGGGAGGACATCCATCTGGTGGTCATCGGGCCGGAGGCGCCCCTGGCCGAGGGATGGGCGGACGAGCTGGCTGGCGAGAACCGCCTGGTCTTCGGGCCATCGAAGGACGCCGCCAGGCTCGAAGCGGACAAGAGCTGGGCGAAGGACATCATGCGAGCCGCGTCGATACCCACCGCCGACGGTCGATCCTTCAGCCGGCTCGAGCAGGCGATCGCCTACGCCGAGACCCGCGAGGAAGGCTGTGTCGTCAAGGCGAGTGGACTTGCGGCGGGCAAGGGTGTGGTCGTGTGCGATACCCCCGAAGAGGCCGTCGACGCCGTGACGTCGATGATGGGCGACCCTGAACGTCCCGGCCGGGGCGCCTTCGGCGACGCGGGCGACACCGTCGTCATCGAAGAGAAACTGCTCGGTCAGGAGCTGAGCGTCCTCGCGATCGTCGATGGACGATCGATCTGGGTTCTTGACCCTTGCCAGGACCACAAGCAGGTCGGGGAGGGGGATGTCGGGCCGAACACCGGGGGCATGGGTGCCTACAGCCCGACCCCACTCGCGACCGAGGAGGTCATGCGACTGGTGGAACGAGAAGTCCTCGTCCCCACCGTCGACGCCCTTCGCCGGGAGGGCATCACCTACCGAGGCGTCCTCTATGCGGGACTGATGCTCACCGCGGGGGGCCCCAAGGTGCTCGAGTTCAACTGCCGGTTCGGCGATCCGGAATGCCAGCCGCTGATGATGCGGCTGCAGGGCGACCTCCTGAAGGTTCTCTGGGCGGCGGCGGCTGGCTGCCTGGATGACCTCGAGGAAGGGCTACGGACCGATCCACGGACCGCCTGTTGCGTCGTCCGCTGCTCCGAGGGCTACCCCGGCAACATCACCACGGGGCATGAAATCGAGGGCCTGGAAGAGGCGGCGACGCTCGCAGGAGACGGCGAGGACGTCATGGTGTTCCACGCCGGGACCAAGGCCAGCGAGGACGGTATCCCCGTCACCGCAGGTGGCCGCGTCGTCGGGGTGACCGCCCTGGCCGCGGACCTGCGACGAGCCCAGACCCTCGCCAACGCCGCGGCGGACACCGTCCGATTCACCGGGGGGTTCCATCGACGAGACATCGGCAACCGGGTCCTCGGCGAATTGCCGGAAACCGAGGTTGCCACCGATCTCGGATGAGGCCGGAGCGTGGACGCCCCATCACCGGTCGCCGCCGATTCGGTAATCCAGAACATTCACCTGGAACCTCACTTAGAAGCCCTACGAAGCAGGTATCGGCTATACTGAACCAATGGATGCGTTTCCCCCCCGGGGGGTCGTCCTGCTTTATCGGCCAAGTGCCTTCAGATGTCCGCGCTCTCGCAAGGTGCGAGAAGAGACATCGTCTTATTGATCGTTCACGTCCTTTCAGTGTGTGCTCGAACACGTGTTGGATCGAGTCGCATCGTTCAAGAGATGGACTTTGGAGATTTCGGAAGCATGATGCTCAGAATCATTGCCGCAACGAGCCTGGCGACTCTCACCGCCTCGGTGGCCATCGGGTCGCTCCCCGAACTCGGCCGTTCAGAGACGAAGGTTGCGACCTCGATCACAACCACGAAGAGTTCGACGAAGGCCTCCACCTCAACGCCCGACGACGACCTGAGCGGCATGTCCGGTCCGGTCGGTGAGATCGAGATGCACACCAAGGGTGAGCCGGTCTGGATCTCTGAAGGCGCCGCCTCCGCGGCCGAGACGCTGATGTCGCCGGAGATCGCACAGAAGATCGGGCAGCGACGGCGAGCCGGTTCGATGCAGAAGTCCCTTGAGGTTCGTCCCGCGGTCCAGGTGACGAAGAAGCCGGTTCGACTGGCCGATCTCGGCCTCGACCAGAACGGCGAGTACCTCGGCACCGGAAGGCTCCTCATCAAGTTCAAGGACGACGTCAAGGCCCGCGCCTCGATCTTCCCGGGAATGCCCGTGGTGAGCCTGACCGGCCGGAACACGAACCCGCTCAACGAGATCATGATGAAGCAGAACGCCACCGTGCGGCAAGCGATCAACATGACTGAAGCGGAAATCGAGAAGGTCCGACAGATCGCCTTCGATCGAAGCAATCGAATCCAACCTGACCTGGCCTCGATGATGAAGGTGGAGTTCCCCGATCAGAAGAAGCCGAACTGGCCGGTTCTTCTCCAGGCCGCCAAGGAGATCAATGCGCTGGCGGAGATCGAATACGTTCTCTTCGAACCAGTGCCGCAACTCGACCAGTCGTCGAAGGACTGCGACGATCCGCCCACCTACCCGTGCAACCTTCCCAACCCGGACGGCAAGCCAGACCCGGCGCGATGCTGGGACAACAACGTCAATATCCCAGCCCCCCTTGATGCGGAGTGCAACGGTGAGCAAGATTGTTCGACCAACGAGACCTGCGTCGTGGGGTGCGAAGACGGGACCTGCTGTAATTTCGTTTCGAGCAACGAGCTCTATGCATACTGCAACGACGTAGACGACCCCAAGGGCTGGGACGTGGCGTGTGCGGCATACGCGAACCAGATTTGCAGCGGATCGGTCTACCTCCCAACCGACCGACCTGACATCGGTTACCCGTCTCGGTACGACCCCTGCCTGTCGAACTACCAGCCCGGCGCTGCAGACGATGACGAGACTTACACCAACGACCCCCTGAAGGCGCAACGCTTGGGTGTCTTCAGCCAGGCCGCGGCAAGCCTTCTCGGAAGCTGCTTCGAAGCGAATCCGAGTGGCCGGGGATGCCAATCCCCCGCATGCTGCGCGACGATCTGCGTCCTCCACCCGTCCTGCTGTGGACTCGCCTGGGATCAAACCTGTGCCGGCTACGCGAACAGCGGAGATTTTCCCGCTTGCACGGGCGATGAAGCCAACGAAGCCACGCCCGTGATGGGCATGGGCGCACCGTGGCTTTTCATGCCCCAGGCAGGGTCTGGCAATACGGCGATCTACCCCGTCGGAAACTGGGGAGACATAGATGGTGCGTGGCCTCCTGACGTCAACAACTGGAACACGTACTTCACCGGGACGACCTACTCCGGCCCCGCAGTCTTCCTGCCCGAGAACCCGACGCAGGCCGAGAAGGACGCCTACGACGCCTTCTTCGACTTCGATCCACAGACTCAGAGGCCCCGAACCCCGTACCAGGGCTGGACCGGTCTCGGTCTCGACGTCGATCTGGCAGCCCAGACCGTCGGCGTGATTTGGCGCATCTATGGCGGCGGCGCCACGAGTCCCGTCATCGCAAACCCAAACATCGTCTGGCTCGGCGGTGCCGAGTGGGAGTTGGTGCCGGCGAGCGAATGCACGACCGACGACTGTTACGACTTCGGCGGCAGTTGGGATGAGGCGACAAGCCGATACACCCCACCCAAACTTCCAACGCCGATGGAGCCCGAAAACCAACTGAAGTACCCCTTCACGTCGTTCTGCGTGGATCTGGGATTCAACTACACCGCGGTCCGACTCCAGCCCACGGGCCGGCGTCAGGACGTGGCGATCTGTGAATTCTCGGCATTCGACAAGCACGAAGAGTGGACCGAGGCACTCGTGGATCCGTCTAACTACCTGTCAGCGCGTGTCCCGTCGACGACAAACAAGATCATCGTGGAGCCGGGTGTCGAGCAGGAGCTGACGAACGAAGAGAACGCGAACCATGGCTTGGCATGCCTCGGTGTGACCGTCGCGCCGAACAACGGATTCGGCGTGACTGGCATCGCGCCGTACGCTCAGGGATGGTTCTTCCCGATCGAATCCGTCAACGAAGGCTCGCGCATCGAAACGTGCTTCGCCTCGATGATCAACCTTCTCCCCGAGGGAGCGATCGTCTCGAACTCCTGGGGATTTGCGGGCGGTTGCGGTGGCGAGCGATTCACGCTCGCCGCGGTCTACTACCCGCTGATCCGCGCCATGTCCGATGCGGGCCTGGTCGTACTGCAGTCTGCCGGCAACGACAGTTCGGCCATGGGTGCCGAAGCGAACCCGACCGTGGATTCCGGTCTCATCAAGGTCGGAGCCGCGTATGCCGGTGCCCCTCTCTTCCTGAGCAACCAAGTGGGCGGTTGCGAACCGTCTCAATGCTTCGGCACCCCCCAGCGGATCTCATTCAGCAACTACTTCACTGCGGACAGCGAAGGTACAGTCGATATGTTCGCCTGGGGCGAATATGGGCTCACCACCGGTTCCGGAGGCCTCTTCAGAGGTGAGGATACCCGCCCCGGCATCAACCCAGAGGAACGCCCGTACACCCGGTCCTATCAGGGTCCCTCACCGAGTGGAGCAGGAGGCTTCAACGGTACGAGTTTCGCCTGTCCTCAGGTCGCCGGCTCGTTTGCCCTCATCCAAGGTGCCGCCCAGATGTTCTGGGGGCAGCCCTTCAACGGTGACCTTCTGAAGGCTGCATACTCGATCCCGGCCAACAGCAACGCCGCTGCCTACTTCGAGGACCGACAGAACTGCACGACCCGAGGCTATCCCGATTGCGTCGACGTCTGCCCCCAGAATTCCGGCATTCTCGACCGGAAGACCGAGGACTGTGAGGACTGTGCCGGGATCCTCACGGGCATCGGCAAGCCGGTTCGGTTCCAAACTCAAATGATCGCGATCGTGACGACGCCAATCGTCACCCCGGGCGATTCGCTCGAGGTGTACACCGGTACTGCGGTCGCGGGCGGCGTGATCTCGATCACGTCCCAGGACGGCGCGGTCGCCACGATCGTGTCCGAGTTCGCCTCGGCGGGGCCCGGCCCCGGCGGGGTGCCCTACTTCGGCACCGGTCAGACGATCGACTTCGGCGTCACGCTCCGAACCACCATCTCCGAAGCAACCGTTCAGGAGGCCCAGCTCCGGTCAGTCGGTCGAGCCAATGGTTCGCTCAATATCGAAGTCCCCTTCCTCCGAAACCGAATCACAGGGCGTTGGGACTATGTGGGGTCGAATATTCTGACACCGGTCACGGCGCCGAACATCTACCCCCTCAACATCTTCGGAAGCGCGGGAGCGTATTTCAGCCCCGACTACAGAGTGGATCTTCGGATGTATACGATTGGTCTGGGATTCTCGACCGGCGGTGGATTCAGTGGGTCCTGGGACTTCATCACCGTCGATCAGTCGGGTCCGATTCAGCCGATTTGACCGGGCCCGGTCGAACACCCCAACGCACGAGCCATCAAACCGCACCCCGGCAGTCCTCTGCCGGGGTGCTTTCATTCATTCCCGGGCCCCCCATCCCCCCCCTTTGATTTCAATTTATTCTGAAATTTCAAGCGGTCGTTATAGACCGATCGTATAGTGAGTTCATGGGAATCTCGGATACCGCACTGCACCAGCAAGGTCTGACCGCTTCGAAGGATGCGTTCATCAACCACTGGGGAGAGATGGGCACGTCCTGGGGCGTCCCGAGATCGATGGCGGAGATCCATGCCCTCCTCTTCATCGAGGGAAGGGGGATGTGTACCGACGAGATCATGGATCGCCTGCAGATCAGTCGGGGCAACGTCTCGACCACGCTTCGTCAACTCGCCGAGTGGGGCATCGTCACCCGTGCCCGGCAACGGGGCGATCGGAAGGACTACTACGAAGCCGAACAGGATGTCTGGACGCTTCTCAGTCTCATCGTCCGCGCTCGAAAACGCCGCGAGTTGGAACCTCTCCTCGCCGCCCTTGCGGAGGCGAAACATCTCGCCCCCATACCGTCGCGTGACGATTCGAAGGCCGAGAAGCAGGCACAAAAGGACCACCTCAAACGTCTCGACTCCATGGACGACGCCCTGAAGAGGCTCGACCGCCTGAGTGATCGTTTCATCGGTCGCGGAGGCAAGGGCCTCGACGTCGCGGTTCGCCTTCTCGCCTCGCTGTTGTGATACCGATGTCTATTCTCCCCCACACCACATCCCACCCGGACACCTCTCCGCCCCCGAGAAGCCAGTCACCCGAGCTGCGACTCCAGGTGGCCTGGACGGTTCGCCGACGGCACGTCGGATGCGACGACATCCGCATCGAAACCGTCACGGCGGACATCCATCCGGACCGATTGGTGCTCACCCGGACCGATCACGATCACGAAGGCGAAAGCACCCACGAAGCCATTCCAATCAGCCTCCGCATTTGGCCCACCTCCGCCGTGGCCGAATTGGGAGGGGGTAGCCCTCTGATCATCGACATCTGGAATGTGGGCGAGGAAGACCAGGCCACACCGCTGGCGAGACTCCACCGAACCTCCCCGCTCGACTGGGTCGTCCGGACGGATATCCCTCGGAAGCTTGGAATGATGGGTGGAACCTACCGACTGGAAGCGGTTCGCGAGCTTCCTCTGGACCGCGGAGCGGCCCTGCGAACTTGATACAATCCGCGTCCCCTGGACAGGTGGCCGAGCGGCTGAAGGCACCGGTTTGCTAAACCGGCG
>PKCT01000020.1 GCA_002862325.1 Phycisphaerae bacterium | reverse complement strand
AACGAGTCGGTGGGCATCGCCGTCGGCATTCTGATCGCGGCGGCGCACCAGGCGGGACTCTCGACGCTGACCCACACCCCGAGTCCGATGTCCTTCCTCTGCGAGATCCTCGATCGCCCTTCATACGAGCGACCGTTCCTGCTCATACCGATGGGATACGCGCACAAGTCGTACACGCCACCGGAGATCCACCGGAAGACGCTTCCGGAGATCATGGTTCGAAATCGCAACACGAGGATCGACCAGTAGCTCGTCTGTGGCGGATCGCCGTCGGACCCGGGAGATTCGGAGGCGGCCTCCAGCGAGGAGGACGAAGCGGGCGATTCCCAGGAGAATCGTCGATGCAGCCGATCACGCGGGTGGTCGTCTCCGGGCCTCGAAGTCCCGATCGATGGGCCACGCAGGACCTAGCGGTCGTCCACCGCCTCGTCGGCCGACGGCGCGGACGAGGACACGTTTACGACGAGACGCCGCAGTCGAAGACGCCGATAGGCCGGATCGAGCTGGAATCGAGCGAGTCCCCCCTCGAAGGTCGGGGCGGCCGATCTGCGGACGCGATAGCCGGGACCGAATCCCACGCCCGACGACGGTCGACTTTGAACCAGCTCCGGAGTCGGCCTCGAGACCGGAAGCGCATCGGGTCGCATGGGATCGACGGCGAGCAGGCGACCGTGTCCGGCCTCTTCACCCATCGGAAGGCCTCCGATGACGAACCGCGTTCCCGCCGGCACATCCGGGATGACGCCCTCGCGCGTCTGGACGTAGATCGACTTGGGAAACACCGCTGCAAGCCCGCCATTCGCCCGCATCAGGCCCCCCTCGGACAGCGAGTAGACGTGGCGGTATCCCGACGGAAGCTCCAATCCCGGCTCGATTCGTCTGAGACTGACGTCGAGCGGTCCCTGATCCTCGACCATCTGGTCGCGCGGCGTCAGCTGCACGGTCTGGCTCAAGACCCGGAGGGGCGTCTCCTCCGCCGTCGGAGGGGCGGCGAGCACCGTCGCTGATGCGACCGGTAGAGCCACGAGAAGTGCGAGACACACGCATCTGAACCTGACTGGGAAGGACGACTCCATACCGTGTTCATCGGTCCCGCGGGCCTGGTGGCTCAAGTCGACGAGGCCATCGCCCTTCACCATCGTTCGAGGCGGACCTGGGATGCGGCGAACTCGCGAACCCGACCGGTACCCGATTCGCGGAGAAGCAGGACGCCGAATGGATCGAGCGACTCGAGACGACCCTCGTACCGGGCTCCGTTGGATTCGATCCGCACTTCGCGACCGGTCGGGATGTGCTCCCGCTCGTAGCGGAAGCGGAGCTCATCGATGCGGAGATCGAGAAGTCGATCGATCTGCCGCAGGAGCTCGAGCAGCAGCGGAAGTCGTTCCGGCGTCCGATCCTCCGCAACGAGTTCGTCGATCGCGATGGCCGGGGAGGCGACCGGTCGCGACGGCGTCCGTACGTTGATGCCGATTCCCAGGATGGCGACGGATGGATCCGCCTCCACCAGGATGCCGGCGAACTTCCGACCGCTTTCGCGGTCGACCACGTCGTTGGGGAACTTCAACCCGATTCGCCCGGCGTGCTCCGGCCTGCAGACGCCTCGGAGAACGGTCAGGACCGCGAGCCCCGCGGCGACGCTCAGAACCGCGGGATCGACGAGCTCGAGGCCCAGGCTCACGGCGATCCCCCGCCCTTCGGTATCGATCCATGAACGTCCCAGACGGCCACGCCCCTCGGTCTGCAGGCCAGTGGTGACCACCGAGCCGACACCGAGATCTCGCGCGGGGTCCTGGGTCGATCCGCAGGATTCGAAGACCCTCACCCGACCGGCGTCGAAGCGGGTGGCCTCCACCACCCGTTCGATCTCATCCGCCCAACCGGCCACCCCATCGTCGTTCATTGAACGTCGAGCCCGAAGTCGACCTGCATGGCGGAATGGGTGATGGCACCCACCGCGATCCGATCGACGCCGGTCTCCGCGAACGCTCGCACCGACTCCAGCGTGACGCCTCCGGAGACCTCGAGCTGAATGCCTCGCCGCCGTTCGTCCCGTCGAGCGACCGCCTCGCGAATCGAAGACAGATCCATGTTGTCCAGGAGCACGATGTCCACCGTCCCGGACGGAAGATCCAGCACGCGATCGAGCTGGACCAGATCGTCGACCTCGATCTCGATGAATCTCGGACTCATCTGCTCCCGGCAGCCGCTCGACGCCGATTCGACCGCCGCCGCGAACTCGGGTCCGAGGCCGACGAGGTGATTGTCCTTGATCAGGACCGCGTCGAAGAGGCCGATGCGATGGAGTCGTCCCCCGCCGGCCCTCACCGCGTACTTCTCGACCCGGCGGAGGCCGGGCGTGGTCTTGCGAGTATCGACGATCGATGCCGGCGTTCCCGCGACCGCGTCCACGAAGCGGGAGGTCGCGGTCGCGACGCCGGATGCCCGCCCCAGGAAATTGAGCATCACCCGCTCGACCGGAAGGATCTGTGCCAGTGGGCCGCGAATCTCCATGACCCTCATCCCGGGTGCGACGCGATCGCCATCGACCGCGAGAGGCTCGGTCTCGATGGTCCCCGCGGCCCGGGCCGCGATCCGTCTGATGACGGGCAGACCACAGAGGACGCCGTACTGCCGCGACCGGATCTCCGCCCGGACCTCGATGTCCGGCGCGATGAACGCCGCAGTGGTCAGATCGCCCTCGTCTCCGTAGTCCTCGGCGATCCATGCGTCGATCGCCTTGTCCAGCCCGGGCTCGACGAGTCGCTCGAAGACCTCCTCGAGCGTGCAGGCGCCGTACGGTTCAAAGCGGTGGGAATCGATGTGCACGCGATGTCTCCCTCGAGGAGGTTGCCGGGTATCGGAAACGGACATCGTACGATCCGTGCCACGATTCGACGACTCCCGCTTTGGAGCCCACCCATGACGATCTTCTCACGCATCATCGAGGGCGAGATCCCCTGCCACCGCGTCTTCGAGGACGACCACGTCCTCGCGTTCCTGGATGTGGCACCACTCAGCCGAGGCCACACGCTCGTGATTCCGAAGGAGGCCAAGGCGACCATGGCCGAACTCTCCGATGACGCGGCCGCGGCCCTTGGTCGAGTGCTGCCCCGAATCTGCCGGGCGGTCTGCCAGGCGACGGGAGCCACCGACTACAACCTTCTCCAGAACAACGGTGCCGCCGCCCAGCAGGTGGTCATGCACGTCCACATCCACATCGTTCCTCGATACCCCGATGCGGGTCTGGACCTGGGTTGGACGGCGGGAAGCCTGGGGGATGATGCGGAAGAGATCGCAGGCCGGATGGCGGAGCTGATCGGGGCCGACGGGTCGTGACCCGGGCGATCACGGAAGGAATCGAACGTACCCCCAACGGCTCGGCACGTGCATGTTGATCTCCCATTGGGGTGTCCAGGTCCAGTTGTGTTCAGGCCGGCCCGGGATCTTCCGATACCGCCGCCCATCCGATTCCAGATCCCACTGGACCCGCGAGAAGTTGATCCGCCAGACGTCGCCCACCCTGGGCGTCACGCTTCGCAGATGCTCCGCGATCGGCGGTAGCGACCAGGGCCGACCGTCGACGTGGGTGGTTGGAAGACGGAGGGCGGACCAGGGCACCGCGAGCTCGACGACCCAGCCGCCGTCGACATCGTCCGGTCGGTTGACCGTGCCGTCCGTCGCGATGGCGACGTGAAGCCCTTCGCAATCCCATCCGTGCTCGGCGGGGCCGCCCGCGCGATAGGGGCGGTGCAGGAACAGGTCGAAGACCGTACCGAGCACGTTGACCTCGATCTCGTAGTACTCGCAACCATCACCGTTCGGATCGATGAAGACCTCGATGTCGTTCTCGTGGAAGACCACCATGTCATGCTGGTCGTAGGTGGCCCAGAGATCGGGTTCCTCCAACTCGAATCCGAGGTAGAGCCGCTGGTCGTCCCACATCATCTTCGCCCTGGTCGACCAGGCCGGCGCAGGACGGACCGGCCCCTCGATATCGAGAAACGGTGAGGTCCAGGGCACCCTCCGCCAAGCCCCCGAATCGAGGTTTCCGTCGAAGGAAGGTGGTTCGGAGGCCCGCGGACAGTCGTATTCGAGGGGAGGCCACAGCACCGGCACCGTGGGCGAGGCCACGTCGAGCCCAGGCTGATTCCCGGGAACCTGGCACCCTGCCGGGCACCCCGAGAGCCCCAGAACCATCAAACCCCAGGTCCATCCTCGGCAATTCGAGCGTCTTGTGGATTGGTCGGTCTGCATCTGGACGGAGGAGGATACGACGTCCGACGTGCATCGGCCCCGGATACGAGTCCCGACTGACGATCTTTTGAACGCAAAAAGTGGCATCTCGGTTTGCCAAACCCGTATTTGGGGGCACCTTACTGCGAGAGGACTTCTCCCGGTCCTCGGGAACAAGGGATACATCCAGTGTGTTCGGAACCACCGGCATCGGTGGTGGACGTCGTCCGCCTCATCCGTGATCGGAGGTCCGGCCGGTCCTCCCGTAGGACCGTCGTGTGTTCCCTTGCGACGCCCTTCACGGCGTCCTTCCCGAGGATTCAGTGTTGAAGTTCCCCAACCCAGAATTTTCCCATCATGACCTCGAGCGCTCGGTCATCGCGGACGAGTCCGATCAAATCGACGCGAACCCAGACATCGTGTCGCTCGACATCGACGCGAACACCGGCGAGGTCGTCGCCTTTCGTGGCACAGCGTCCGCCGTACGTCGCATCTGTGAGCAGCTGCTCGACGCTGAGCCCGGCCAGCGCGGTGACGATGCCGACACGCCGTCGTTCCACCTGCGACCAGCAACGCCCACCGCTCGACCCGGACAGGATTCGACCTCCGAACCATCGACTGGTCAGGATTCGATGGGGTTCTCACAGGCGGCGGAGGACGCGATTCGGCGGCGTGCCAATCCGATGCACATCCTGGCCCAACTCAATGCACGTCCTGCCTCGCAGGATGTGACCCCATCTCCGTTTCTGAACGCTCGCGAACCCCAAGGGACGCACGCGGCGACACGCAGGGACGGAGCCTAGCCGGTCGCGAAACCGGGAACCTTTCGCGATCGGTCGCGGTGGAACCTCGAGCAGCCCGTTCATGCTGGACGCTCGGTTCCGCCGACCATGCCCGAGAGCCCGATTCCATCCACGTCGTCGTGAATGGAATCGGGCTCCGCTGGTCTTGGAAAAAAGCACCAGACCCTGGCGACCCGTTCGGCGGCACGAGCCGAGACGGCTCGAAATGTCAAGCGACGGCATTGGTCCGATCATGATCCGGTTAAAAGGCGTCCAAACCCCTGGACTCGCCGATCGGAGGCCCGGAGACTGCCGGTCCGGCCACTGGTCCAGCCCCGGAGAGCCTTCGCTCCTTCCCAACCGGACCCTGGACAGACGCCAGTCGCCGGAAGGCCGCATTCACGCGGATTTCCCACGGATCGACAGAAACCAACAAGGAGAATCATAGACATGCGTCATTCCGTAACCCTCGCCGCGACGAGCATGATCATCGCGGCTTCCTCTTCGGCCGCCATCACCGGCTTCGAGGTCGTGTCCTATACCAAGACCGTCGCAGACTTCGGCGGTGCATCCGCCTCCCTCTTCATCCAGGACATGTACGCCGTCGGCGCCGCCGACGACGTGCTCCTGAACGTCTACAACATGACGATGAACGGTGCGCCGAGCTCGTTCTACCAGAGCGCGACCGGCACCGGTTGGCTTCCCAACAACCTCGGTTCGATCTTCGACACCCAGGCGTTGCAGGAAGGCGACTCCTTCGTCACCATCGGCGGCTTCGGTGAGGACGCTCTTCAGATCGTCGGCGCTGGTTCTGGTACCGGCCTCGACCCGAACTTCGGTGGCAGCTCCGCCGCCGCGCCCGGCGCTCTCGCCGGCTGGTTCAACAGCAGCCCCCCGAACCTGAACGGTCTCATGGGATCTGACGGTCGCGCCCTCGTCGGCCGCTTCAGCTCCTCCGAGGAGTTCAACCTCGAAGGCACCACCCTGGAAGCCACCTGGAACCAGGGCATCGGCACTGCTCCCCAGCAGGGCGCCTTTACCGTGACCCCCGCCCCCGGCGCCCTGGCCCTTCTCGGCCTCGCCGGCATCGCGGGCCGTCGCCGTCGCGGCTGATCCCAGCCACGACCACGGTCATACGACCAACCCAGCCCCCCGATCCCCTGGATCGGGGGGCTGTTCTTTGTGCGATGTCAAAATTGAGTGCCATGTCAGAACCGGATTCCCTTTGCCCGATCGCATGAACCACTGGGATGGAGCCCGACAGAGAAACACCCCCCGGCTCGAGAAGCCGGGGGGTGTCGTCGTCGGTGGTGTCCGCCCAGATGAGCGTGGAGATCGCTCAGCCGGCCAGGACGGCCTGAGCGGCCGCGAGGCGGGCGACCGGCACGCGGAAGGGCGAACAGCTCACGTAGTCGAGTCCGACCTCATGGCAGAAGTCGATCGACGACGGATCGCCGCCGTGCTCGCCGCAGATGCCGAGCTTCAATCCCTTGCGGGTCGCCCGGCCCTTGCGACAGGCCATCTCGACCAGCTGCCCCACGCCCGTCGCGTCGAGCGAGGCGAAGGGATCGACCGGCAGGACGCCCTTGGCGATGTAGTCGGGCAGGAACGATCCAATGTCGTCGCGGCTGTAGCCGAACGCCATCTGGGTGAGGTCGTTGGTGCCGAAAGAGAAGAAGTCGGCGACTTCCGCGACCTCGTCGGCCGTGAGGGCGGCTCGGGGAATCTCGATCATCGTACCGATGAGGATGTCCAGCTTGCCGGTGAACTTCTTAGCCTTGCGGGTCGCCGCGATGACCTCCTCCACCCGGGCACGAAGCATCTCGAGCTCGGCCTTGGTTCCGACGAGTGGAATCATGATCTCGGGCCGGGCCTTGACCTTCTTCTTCGCACAGGCGATGGCCGCCTCGACGATCGCCTGAACCTGCATCTCCAGGATCTCGGGGTAGGTGATCGAGAGCCGGCAGCCGCGATGACCGAGCATCGGGTTCATCTCGTGCAGCGCGTCGATCCGGGCCTTGAGCTTGGCCGGGGAGATCTTCATCTCCTTGGCGACCCTCGCCGCGGCCTTGGGATCGTGGGGCAGGAACTCGTGCAACGGCGGATCGAGCAGACGCACCGTGACCGGAAGCCCCTTCATCGCGGTGAAGATCCCCGTGAAGTCCTTCCGCTGGTGCGGAAGCAGCGACTTGAGGGCCTTGCGGCGATCGGCCTCGTTCTCGGCGAGGATCATCTTCCGCATCGACATGATGCGATCACCCTCGAAGAACATGTGTTCGGTCCGGGTCAGACCGATGCCTTCGGCCCCGAAGTCGCGGGCACGCTTCGCGTCGGCCGGCGTGTCGGCGTTCGTGCGAACGCCCAGACGTCGATACCCGTCCGCCCAGCTCAGCACCTTCTTGAAGTCGCCGGTGATGCCCTTCGGCTCCTCGGCCTTGAGAGCCACGGGGAAGACCTCGCCGGTATTTCCGTCGATCGAGATGACGTCCTTCGGACCGAAGGTCCTGCCGCCGACCGTGAACCGACGCTTGGCCGCGTCGATGTGGACGTCGCCGGCCCCAGCGACGCAGCACTTGCCCCAACCTCGGGCGACCACCGCCGCGTGGCTGGTCATGCCGCCGGTCGACGTGAGGATGCCCGCGGCCATGTGCATGCCGTCGACGTCCTCGGGGCTCGTCTCCTTCCGGACGAGAACGACCTGCTCGCCGGCCTTCGCCCGCTCGACCGCCTCCTCGGCGGTGAATGCCGGGGCCCCGACCGCGGCTCCTGGCGAGGCTGGAAGTCCGATCGCCATCGCAGTCGCGCCCTTCTTGGCGGCCGGCGGGAACGAGGGGAGGAGAAGCTGGGTGACGTGGTCGGGACTGACCCGCATCACCGCCTCCTTCTTCGTGATCAATCGTTCACGAACCATGTCCGCTGCGAACTTCACGGCTGCGGCGCCGGTGCGCTTGCCGTTTCGAGTCTGAAGCATGTAGAGCTTGCCACGCTCGATCGTGAACTCGATGTCCTGGACGTCCCGGTAGTGCTTCTCCAGCTTCGTTCGGACCTTCAGGAGCTCCTTGTAGGCCTTGTTGTTCCACTTGGCCATTCGCGCCACGGGCTCCGGCGTCCGGATGCCCGCGACGACGTCCTCGCCCTGGGCGTTGATCAGGAACTCGCCGTAGAACGTGTTCTTGCCGGTGGACGGATCGCGAGTGAACGCCACACCCGTCCCCGACTCGTCGCCGGTGTTGCCGAAGACCATCGCCTGGACGTTGACCGCGGTGCCGTTCAGACCAGTGATGCCCTCGATCCGTCGGTAGCTGACCGCCTTGTCGCCGTTCCAGCTCTTGAAGACCGCCTCGACCGAGGCTTCGAGCTGCTTGATCGGATCCTGGGGAAACGGCTTGCCGACGTGCTTCTTGTAGACGGCCTTGTACAGGTCGCAGAGCTCGCGGAGTCCGGCGGCGTCGACGTCGGTGTCCTCCGTGACCTTCAGCCTCTTCTTCAGCTTGGCGAAGGCCGCCTCGAAGGCGTCGTGATGGACGTCCATGACGACGTCGCCGAACATGTTGATGAGTCGGCGATAGGCGTCGAAGGCGAATCGTTCGCCCGAGGCCTTGGCCATCGCCTCGACCGAAACGTCGTTGAGCCCGAGGTTGAGGACGGTGTCCATCATGCCCGGCATGGAGACCGCGGCACCGGACCGGACCGATACGAGGAGCGGATCGTGGGTCGCGCCGAACTTCTTGCCCGTCGCCTTCTCCAACTTCTTGACGTTGGCGAGGATCTGGTCGGACAGTCCCTTGGGGAACCGACGACCGGAGTCGTAGTAGGCCGCGCAGGTGTCGGTCGTGATCGTGAATCCGGGCGGGACCGGGAGTCCGATCGACGTCATGTCCGCGAGGTTCGCCCCCTTGCCACCCAGCAGCGTCTTCTGCGATGCGTTGCCCTCCGTGGCCCCTGGACCGAAGAAGTAGACCATCTTGCCCGTCTTCGTCTTGGAGAGCGCACGTCGTCCCGGCGAGCGGCCGGCGGGAGTCTTCTTGAGAGCGCTGGAACGTCGAGCTGTCTTCCGGGTGGTGGCCATATGAATCGATTTTCCTTGATTGATGCCGTCCGAGGTACGGCTGGACGGGCGACCTGCCCGGTCCCCGCGACCCTCGAGTCGATCCCGAAGAGGAGTCGCTGCTTCGTCCGAACGCCGTGTCCGGCCGAATGATCGAGCGAAAAGTGTACAGAACCATCGGGTCGGGGATCGACGGATTTTGCGCGGAACCGGTCAAGACCCTGCTAGCCTCTTCGACACATGCGTTCTCTCGACAGGCAATTTGCGCTGGAAATGGCGTCGCCGCCGCATCTCGCCGACCAGGTGGCGAGATGGCCGAAGGATCGACCGCTCGCGATGTTCGCATCGCATGCCGGAGACACGAGTACGGATTGCGTCTTCCTGAGCGCTCCGAGTCGTCGCACCGTCCTTCGAGGCCCCGACACCTTCGACCGGCTGAGAGCGATTCTCGATCGCCCCGCGCGCGTGACGTCGAAGGATGCATCGCCGCATCCAAGCGGCCGGGGATTCCTCGTCATGCTCTCCTACGACCTGTTCCGCCATGTCGAACCGACGGCGATTCATCCCCAGGGCGCCGTCGACGACCGGAGTTGGCCCGACGCGGTCGTGCTTCGCTGCGATGGCGGCCGTCTGGTTCGTCCGGAAGGCGTCGTGGACGTCGGCGATCCAGCGGCCATTCCCGCGGAAGGACCCCCCGCCCCCGATCGAGTCGACATCGGACCGCTCGAATCGGATCTGACCGGACCGGCCTACGAGGCGATCGTCGCCGACGTGATCGAGAGAATCCACCGCGGCGACTGCTTCCAGGCCAACCTCTCACAGCGCTTCACCGCTCGATTTCAAGGCAGCACCCGCGCGCTCGCACTGGCCGCCTTCGCCGCGGGGAGTCCTCGCCACGGCGCACTCCTGGAGTGCGGCGACGGACGGACCGTGATCTCGATGAGCCCCGAGCTCTTTCTCGAGGTTCGACCGGATGGGCCGAGCGTGCGGGTCCTCACCGGTCCGATCAAGGGAACCCGACCGTCCGACGTCCCCCTCCAGGAACTGCTCGACAGCGAGAAGGACGCGGCCGAACTGGCGATGATCGTGGATCTGATGCGGAACGACCTCGGCCGCGTCTGCGATCTCGGGACGGTCTCCGTGGACTGCGCCCGCAGGATCGAGACCCATCGCACGGTGCACCACGGCGTCGCCGCCGTCTCGGGAACGCTGCGGACGGACGTCGACCTGGTCGACCTCCTCGAGCGGACCTTTCCTCCGGGATCGGTGACCGGCGCACCGAAGGTGCAGGCGATGCGAATCATCGACGAGCTCGAACCCTCCCGCCGCGGTCCGTACTGCGGCAGCATCGGCTGGATCGACGACGCCGGATGGTCGAGATTCAACGTCGCGATCAGGACCATCATGTGCGACGGCTCGCCGGTGCGGGGCGACGGCTGGATCGACGGCCGACTGGACTACATCGCGGGTTGCGGCATCGTCGCCGAATCCCGTCCGGATGCGGAATGGCGCGAAAGTCTGGACAAGGCCGCCGTGCTTCGCGACGCCATCGCCCGACTCGCAAGTCCCTCCGAGACCACCCTGGCCGACCGCTAGTCCGCCTTCGGCGAGGGGTCCTCGCGCTGAGCCTTGGCTTGTCGCTGTAGCTCCTGCTGGAGCTCGATGTAGCCGAGGATCTGCGATGCCACGAGCTTCTGGTGGGCCTGATTGAAGCTGAAGTCGAACGCGATGCCGACGTAGGTGCGCTGGGAGGAATCGATGTGGGTGTGCACGACCTTTCCCGACACGCAGACGGGGATCGGCATCTCCGGTCGGAGAGAGAGCCGCACCCAGAACACCCGATGCCGACCCAGCAGGCCGGCATCGTCGGATCCGACCACCAATCCGACGCCACCACCACCCAGGTTGGCCAGTTCGGCGGTGAATCGCGGACCGACGCTCGGCATCACGCTCTCGCTCAGGAGACCCTCGGAGTCGATGGCTTCACCCGCCTTCCAACGCGCGAACGCCAGCTCGGTCGCCCGTTCGGCGGGAAGCACGGACTTGGGATCGAGCAGCGGCCACATCTCGACGTGCGGCAGCGTGATGCCCTGCGTGTCGACACGAAGCCGACGTCGCTGCGAGCGGGCCACACCGGTCGGCATTCGAAGACGAATCCCACCGGATCGATGGGCCTTGGTCTCCTTGTGCGATCCGAGATTCACCGTCCGGAACGTCCAGCGGTTCTGACCCACGGTGATCGCCGCGACCAGCTCGGTTCCCTCGTCGATCTGCACGCCCTGGCCGAGTGCGACGGGCTGTTCGACCCAGATCTCGGTCTCCTCGACATCGATCACCTTGACTCGCCAGACCAGATCGGGTCCGGCCGCGTGGGCGGAAGGTTCCTCACCCTCCGATTCGGGGTGTGCGACCGCGATCTCAAGCGCCCCGCCCCGTTCGGCGATCTGTTGAAGAAGCTTCTTCCATTCATGAGTCCTGCTTCTCGATGCCGGCACGGGGTGCTCCTCTTCCAGTGAGTGGCTGATCGGTGCCCGGGAGATCATCACCGGAACCGACGGACGGGTGTCGGCCCAGACAATGCACCGGGGTGGCATCACTTTCGGGCCAATCCCCCCGGGTCGCAACCCCCTTCGACCCGGTTCCGGTGAAAACCCCAGAGACGTCCATCGTCGCGGACGCGACGGCCTCAAGGATCGTGCCGATAGACCAGAAGGCCCGAATCGTCCTGATCCGAACGATCCAACGGTGCGAGGCCGGCGAACTGGGCGGCATCGTCGAGCTCCCGTCCCGACCAGAGCCTGAGAACCCGTTCGTTCGGACGAATGCGGTCGGCACCCGGGTCGACCTCCTCCCCCATCCTGATCGCGAATTCGGGATTGCCGGAGGACCACACCATCTGCATCGAACCCGACTCGTCGATGCCGTCCGCCCAACGCCCTTCGGCAAGCTCGGTCCAACCCGAGGCGGGAAAGTCGTCGACGACGACGTGCCCGTGCTTCGCGAGCCGACTCGACGCGATGTGCATGACCGCCCGAAGTTCGGGGGGGAGCTTCAGCTCCATCAAGACGTTCCCCAGGAGCAGAACCGCGTCGAAGAGTCCCTCCGGAACCTCTCGATCGACCCGCAGGTCTCCCCGATGGAACTCTCCGTTCGGATCCGTCGCCCCCAGGAACGTGGATTCGATCTCCGCATCCAGATCCAAACCGACGACGCGATGCCCCTTCCGGACGAGTGAACTCGCCACCCGGCCATCGCCACACCCGAGATCGAGGACCTTCCCCGAACCCGTCCCGAGCAGATCCAGGACTCGCGCTGCGTGACGCGAGGTCTCGTCGGGATCGAAGGGGTTCAGATCGTGGTCACGGTGTCGACTCACGGCCACCCCTTCCGATCTCCGCGGCGCGTGCTCGAAGCCGGTGCGCCGCATCCTCCAGCTCGGACCTTGTCCGACGATCCAGTGATTCATGCCCGAATCGGACGTCGTAGAACGCCTTCACCAGACGCTCGGCCTCGCGAGCGAAGGTGGGAAGTTCGGACCGCAACGTCCTCACGTGCTCGAGTGGAGACCTCGAACTCGGTTTCGGCCGTCCCAGTCTCCTGAACGCCTCGAGCACGTCGAGGTAGAACGCCGCATGCCTGAGCTCCCGTCCACCGACCGGACCGATCGATCGGCGCAGATGCGATCGGCGTCTTCGTGCCACGACCGCGGCGAGCAGGGCCGTCGCGAGGGCGACAATCACGACGCCGAACCAGAACCAGCCCGCGCGGCCGAGCTGCAGAACCAGGACAGCACGCCGTCGAAACGCCTGGATCTCGTCGATCAGCTCCGCGAATCGACTGCGGAAGGAACGGCCGATCTGATCCGCGAGCGTCGCCTGGGAGTCGCCATCGAACGCCACGAACCGACTGGTCCAGAGGAAGTCGAAACGGTCGTACAGCCATCGATATCGATCCGCCCACGAGCGTCGTCCGGACTGCAGCTCCTCGAGCACCTCGC
>PKCT01000062.1 GCA_002862325.1 Phycisphaerae bacterium | reverse complement strand
ACGCTCTTCCGATCTCAACCTCGCCCTTCCACAGCATCGCCCTTCCACAGCCTCACCTGCCACAACATCGTCTTCCACAGCCATCCCCTCGCTTCTACCGGCGCTCATCCGCATAGCTGCGCTCGTGTGTATCCACAGGTTCGCGACGACGTGGTCGCCGTGAATGGTTTCGATACCCGCTACGACGGCGTAGCCTACGCGGAGGACTGGGATCTCTTCGCCCGCCTCGAACACGTGGGAATCTCCTTCGGGCATCCCGACCGACATTGCACGGTGGCCCATCTGGAACATGGCCATGCGACGCATCGGACGGACTCTCGTAATTACCGACTCCTCGAAGCGACGATCGCTTCGAGGCAGACATGGGCGGAGCACGGTCTCAGCAAGATGGAGGAGTCGCCCCCGGCCGATGAGGGCTCGGTCGATTCTCCCGACCCCCCTTCGTAGACGAGTGCATCGAAGTGGTCACCGACGACGGGCCCGATCTGGAGATAAGTCGACCGATCGACCTTCCTACGCCATGATCTCGGTGGCAACTCGGCCCGCCACGTCGGTCAGTCGGAAGTCGCGACCAGCATCCCGATACGTCAACCGTTCGTGATCGATTCCCAGGAGCGCGAGGATAGTCGCGTGAAGATCGTGGACGTGCATCTTGTCCTCGACCGCGTAGTAGCCGAATTCGTCCGTCTCGCCGTAGCTGATTCCCGGCTTCACGCCACCCCCCGCCATCCACATCGTGAATCCATGCGGATTGTGGTCGCGCCCGTTCCCATCCTGGGCGACCGGCGTGCGTCCGAATTCCCCGCCCCAGAGGACCAGGGTCTCGTCGAGCATGCCACGGCTCTTGAGGTCCTTGATCAATCCCGCGATTCCGGTGTCGACCTCTCGGGCGTTGTTGCGATGCGCGGCCTCGAGATCTCCATGCTGATCCCACTTGTAGGAGTGGGTGCACTGGACGAAGCGAACGCCGCGCTCGCTGAACCTGCGGGCGAGCAGACACTGCCGGCCGAAATTCTCGGTGACGTCGTCGTCGAGGCCGTAGAGCTTCTTGGTCGCGGGCGACTCGTTCGCGAGGTCCATCACCTCGGGGGCGATTCCCTGCATCCGGAACGCGAGTTCGAAGGTTTCTATGCGTCCCTCGAGCGCCGCGTTCGGGCCGTGCGCTCCGAGGTCGACTTCGTTGATCTCCCGAAGCAGATCGAGCTCCGCCCTTTGGATGCCCGCATCGCCCATCGCGGTCATGTGTTCGAATCGCGCCTGCGACGCCTTGACGCCCGCATGACCGATCGACGTGCCGTGATAGGCCGCGGGCAGGAAGGCGGAGGAGTAGTTGTTCACGCCCCCGTGCCCGAGGGTGGGACAGATGGTCACGAATCCAGGAAGATTCTGATTCTCGGAGCCGAGCCCGTAGGTGATCCAGGAACCCATCGAAGGACGCACGAAGTTCTCGCTTCCGGTGTGGATCTTGAGGAGTGCGGCGCCGTGCGCGGGATTGGATCCGTGAAGCCCTTTGATGAAGCACAGGTCGTCGACCACGCTCGCGGTCTCCGGAAAGATCTCGCTCACCCACTGCCCGGACTCGCCATGCTGCTTCCAGGCGTACGGACTCGCCATGAGATTCCCCGTCTTCGCGAACTGCACGCGCGGCTTCGCGAACGGAAGCGGCTTGCCGTGATCGGCCTGAAGACGAGGCTTGTAGTCGAAGGTGTCGACCTGCGACGGACCACCATGCATGAAGAGGAAGATCACCCGCTTCGCACGCGGTGCGAAATGCGGAGTCCGGACCGCCAGCGCACCAGGCTGCAGAGGATCCATCCTGCCGGGTCGACGCATGACCTCCTGGGCCATCGCCTCGTCGGAGAGGAGCCCCGCCAGCGCGACGGCTCCGAAACCGGAGCAGCACTGCTTGAGCATGTCGCGACGCGATGGGTTGTGACGAATTCCGCAGAACCGGGACGACATGGATCCAGCATATCACTGAGCCGCCGGATTCAAGGCGTGCCCTGGTCGATTATCGATTCAGCGGATGTAGATGAACTCGTTGGAGGCCAGCAGCACCTTGCAGAGGCTTCGCCAGGCGTGCCGCTCCGGGGAAATATCCTCGACGGTCTCCCCCATCACTGCGGATGGAGGCCACGCCGCGTTCCTACCGGGCCCGACGGTGGCTTCCAGCCGCTCCACGAAACGCAGAGCGCGATCGATCTCGTCGGGTCCCGCATTTCGACCGAAGCAGATCTCATACGCCCGATTGATTCGAGTCGCATCGTCCAGGGACTCGTCCCGAAGGATTCGGTCGGCCAGCGCCTGGGCCTGGGACGCGACGATCGGACTGTTCATCATGAAGAGCGACTGCTGCGGCACCACCGTCGCCGGCCGGGTCTCGATCGAGATGCTTGGATCCGTGTAGTCGAAGGTCGAGAACATCGAATACATGTCGTTTCGAATCACCGGGAGATACACGGCGCGCCGAGCGGCGTCGTAGCGTTCGTTGCTCGTCGACTGGTCGTTGGTGACGTATCCGAAGTTGTCCGAACGCAGCAGGGTCCCACCAATCGTTCGATCGAGCTGTCCACCCACGGCGAGAAGCGCATCGCGGATCGGCTCCGCCTCGAGGCGAGTCGGGACTCGTCGCCACCAGAGGTCGTTCGCCGGATCGATCTCGACCGCCCTTGGATCGGATGCTCCCGAAAGACGGTAGACGGAGGAGTTCATGATCAGACGGTGCATCGACTTGATCGACCAACCGTTTTCGACGAAGTTCCGGGCAAGCCAGTCGAGAAGCTCCGGATGAGTCGGCGGCGAACCACGAAGACCGAAATTGCTCGGCGTCGCGACGATCCCGCGTCCAAAGTGCCACGCCCACAGGCGATTCACCATCGTTCGGGCGGTCAGGGGGTGCCGTGGATCCGTGATCCATTCGGCGAGCTGCAGTCGTCCGCTGCCGTCCGCGTCGATGGATGGGGCGTCGACTGCGCCGGAGAGGACCGTGAGATATCCACGTGGAACCGCCTCCTCGCGCTTGTTCATGTGATCTCCACGAACGAAGATCGGTAGATCGCGCGGCTCTCCGTCCTCGACCGCGATGCCCCGCGCAATCGGTTCGGGACGTTCTCGCTCGAGTTGCGCCCGCGTCGCTCGGAGGTCGGTGACGCGACGCCGGATGTTCGTCGGTACGTGCGCCTCGACGTCCTCACCCAACCGAAGCACCCCCTGCTCGCCGACCAGAGCGCGTCGATACACGTCCTGGACGGGGTCCGGAAGAGGCGCATCGGCCTTTTCCCCTTCGGGATCCGCCCGCCGCAGCCACGCGTCGACCACCAGGCTCGTGACGCCTTGCCATCGACTCGCGACCTCGCCCAGATTCTCCGGAACCGGCCCCGCGACGACGGCGCGAAGGAAGGGCACCTCGGACGGCGTCGCACCACTTCGACCGGGCGTCCCGTCCGCTTCGACCGCGTCGATCTCGAACCGAGACTGCAGGTCGGCCGTGACGGCGGGCGCGAGTTCGGACCACGCCCCGGATTCGATCGCGGCGTAGGCCCTCCATGCGACGAACAACGAGTCGCCGGAGAGCACCTCGGACCATCTGCGGAGCAGTGACGCATCGATCCCTCGCGCCGCGGCCACGCGCTCGATCTCCCGATCGTACGCAGCGATCCGATCGGCCTTGGCCAACGAGATCCGCTCGAAGTGCGGGAACGCGCCGTCGCGTTCGAACCGAATCCGATCGACACCCGCTGGGATGTCGAGATCGACCGTGGACTAACGGAGGTTCTCGATACCGAATCCCCCCGTCGATTCGCCACAGAACTCCGACGCCAAGATTCGCTGTCCTGCGACGATCCGGACCGGTCGCACCTCTCCCGAGGCATAGCGGACCCGCACCCGCCATCGACCACCCTGCGGATCGGGAAGGTCGTACTCGACGAACTGGGTCTGGTCAGACCGGTGGGTGTGCAGGACACCGACCCCGTCGCCCCACTGGTCGTGGTCGGCCCTGAGATTGGTCGATGCGGCGTCCTCCGCTTCACGGACGCGCGGTGCGCCGGTGAGCGCAGCCGCCGCCATCAACGCCTCGCTCGTTCGCCCCGACCATACCGCCGCGAGCGCCGCGGCCGCCTCTCGCTCCGCCTCGGCCATCGCGTCCCGGTTTCGTTCCATCGACTCGACGTGGATCCGCATCGCCTCGATCTCGCCGCGTGGGGCGAGATCGCGTTCGAGGACCTTGGCGACGGTGTTCAGCGTCTCCATGGTCCTGGTCGACACGAAGATACCCGCCATCGCGTAGTAGTCCGCATGCGTGACCGGATCGAACTTATGATCGTGGCAGCGTGCGCAACCGATCGTCTGCGCGAGAAACGCCTTGCCGAGGACGTCGAGCTGCTCGTCCACGAGGTCGATCAGCATTTTCTCCTTGTCGGGCTCCGCGAGGACCTTGGGGCCCAACGAAAGAAAGCCGGTCGCAAGCAGGTTGTCGACGGCTTCGTCACGATCCCGTGGCTCGGGGAGGAGGTCGCCGGCAATCTGGCGGCTCACGAATTCGTTGTAGGGCAGATCCTGGTTGAAGGCCCGAATCACCCAATCGCGGTATCGCCACGCGTTGCCGAACGCGGTGTTCTCGTCGAGTCCGTTCGAATCGGCGTATCGAGCGACGTCGAGCCAGTGGCGGCCCCACCGCTCCCCGTAGTGGGGCGATTCGAGCAGGCGGTCGACGAGCCCCTGCCATGCCGTCTCGGCGTCGACCTCGAAATCCTCGAGAAAGCGGCGCATCTCCTCCGGCGATGGGGGGAGGCCGATCAGGTCGAAGTAGGCGCGACGGGCCAGGACGCGTGGCTCCGCGGCCGCCACCGGCGTGAGATCCGCCTCGCGAAGCGATCGATAGATGAAGCGGTCGATCGGCGTCCGCGACCATTCGTCGTCCGGGAGCCGAGGGGGCTCGACGTCTCGGACGGGTCGGTACGCCCAGTGGGTACGGCCGAGACCGTTGGGATCGAGCCATGGATCGGGCCCGTCCTCGACGTTCTCGACACCAGGATCCATTCGCGGGTCGACCGCACCGGCCTCGATCCACGTACGCAGCGTCTCGATGTCGCCGTCCGAGAGCCGCCCTCGCGGCGGCATCGCGAACTCCTGGTCGTGGTAGGTGACCGCCTGGTAGAGCAGGCTCTTGCTCGGATCACCGGGAACGATGACCGGTCCCGAGTCTCCACCTCTCGCCCAACCGGAGGCGGATGCGAGGTCGAGACCACCCTTGACCCCTCCGGCGGCCGAATCGTGACATTCGAGGCAATGCTCGATCAGAAGCGGTCGAACGCGTCGCTCGAAGAACTCGAGACTGGTGGCGTCCGCATCGCTCGGCCTCGCCACCTCGTCGTCGCTTGTCCGGGCCGACGCGGTGGCCGCGATCAGCGCGATCGACAGAATCGTGAACGCGCCGACGGGCCCCTCGAACCGGAACATGGAACCCCGGTAAGCTGGCTCGACCTTCCACATACGGCCACTATACGAGACGCCATTCCCAAATCGAATCGGGAACCGTGCCATCGACGAACCTTCCTGGCCAACGCCGGAAACCCCACGTGCCGATCCAGAATCCCGCCAGTTCCAACGTCCCCATCGCCCGAGACCCGGGCGGCGGACTCGATCTGATCGGCGATCTCCATGGCCACGATGCGATGGCGAGAGCGCTTCTCGACCGCCTGGGATACCTCGAACGCGACGGGGTGCCGACTCATCCGGAACGTACCGCGATCTTCCTCGGCGACTACATCGACCGCGGACCCGGAATCCGGGAGTCGCTGCGGTTGGTGAGGGACATGGTCGAAGCGGGCAGCGCGATCGCACTCATGGGAAACCACGAGTACAACGCGATCGCGTGGTTCACCCCTCGTCCGGACCGCCCCGACCTACCCTGCCGAAGACACACCCCGATCCGGCGGCGCCTCTTCGCGGCGACACTCGACTCGCTCGGCTCGGAGACCGAGGCCTGGATCGATTGGATGACGCGTCTCCCCCTCGGACTCGAAAGCCATCGGATTCGCGCCGTGCACGCCGGCTGGGATGCCGGAAGCGTCGCTCTGATGAGCGACCTGCTCGAATCGCACGGTGGAGTCTTCGCCGGGGCCGCGATGCAGGCCACCTGCGAACCCGGTACTCGAGCGTTCCAAGCGATCGAACGACTGCTCAAGGGACACGAGGTGCCCCTTCCCGACGATCTCGTGCTCCAGGACCCCGAGGGTTCTCCACGTCGCCACATTCGCGGGAAGTGGTACGAAGCGCCGGAGGGTCACACGTATCGCTCCTACGCGATGACCATGGACGATGGATTTCCCGACGTCCCCGTCGCGCACGACGCGGTGTCGCCCGAGTTCATCCCCTACGGCCGCGAGGAACCACCCGTCTTCGTCGGGCACTACTGGATGCAGGGATCCACGCCCACCCGGCTGGCCAACAACGTGGCTTGCCTGGACTGGTCCGTGGCGAGGGGCGGACCGCTCGTCTCCTACCGCTTCGACGGCGAGCGGGAGATCGACGACACCAAGTTCGTCACCGTCGACTGAACCGGACGCGATCCGGGTTTTTCCGATTTCTCGGACTTCGTTCTTCAGTGGGCCGACCGGTGGACCGATTCCCTCCAGGAATCACCACACGTGCCCGGAGACTTCCCATGCCGAATCGGATCGACGTCATCCTGCCCCTTCTCTCGGTCCTGGCGGGCGCGAGTGGCTGGATCGCCCTCGGCGTCTGGTGGTGGCGTGAACACACCAAGACCGTCCGAGGTATCAAGAACCTCCGACGCACCAACGACCGTCTGCAGAAGACGGTGATCTTCACCCTCGACAAGTGGCGTGATCAGATCGAACGCCAGCAGATCATGTTCGCGGTCGAACAGGAGTACGCAGATCGCCTCGCCAAGCAGGCCGGCGTGGCGGCGAGTCACGTCAAGACGTCGGTGAGGGCGGCGGTCGAGCAAGCCTGGAAGTCGGAGGGACCGATCAGAACCGACACCGAGGCCCCCGTCGAATGTCGACGCGGTCTGGCGGCGATCGAAGAGGTCGTGCGGTACGTCGAGACGGGCGAAGGGCGATTGACCGAGATGTCCATCGAAGAGGACATGCGTCGAGCCGCGTGATTCACCCGCGGTCAAAACGCACAAGAAGCCCCGCGGCGAGTCGCCGCGAGGCTTCCAGAAGACCGAATACGAAGATCTCAGACCGAGACGATGTCGACCGCGGCGCCATCGAGCCGGATGGACTCCTGCTCGCTCGCGAGCACCAGCGCCGTCTCCGCGGCATGCCGCAGAGAAACGGGAGGTGTACTCGCGCCGTTCCGGATCGCCTCGATGAATGCAGTCGCCTGCCCGTCGTAGCCCGTGCCGTGGCGACTCGCCTCGGGCAGTGGGATCCGTTGACCCTCGGACGACGTGAACACGACCTCGGGATCGCGTCCCAGTTCAAAGGTCAAAACGCCGGATTCGAAGACCAGCTCAGCCATCATTCTGAAGGGCGCATCGTCGTCGTCGAGCCACCCCCCCTCCGCCACCACTTCCGGACCCTCCGCGAACTCGTACGCGGTCCGAAGATATCGCGGCGACCCCGACGACCGGACGGCGGCCGGTCGTCCGAAGCAGTGCATGACGAAGTCGGTGTCGTGGATATGCAGGTCGACGATCGCATCGCCGCTCTTGGAGACGTCGAGATAGAAATCCGCGTTCCAGGACGGCTTCGGGCCACATCGAAGGAACGACGCCTTCACGCACGCGCCGTATCGCCGATCCCGAACGGCGTCCCGCATCCATTTCCAGGCGGGCCAGAATCGCATGCAGTGCGCCGGCATGACCATCACCTCTGCGGCCGATGCCTCGTCGAACAGACCGAGAATGGCTGACCGTTCGAGATCGACCGGCTTCTCGACCAGCACATGGCGACCGGCTCGCACCGCACTCGACGCGATCTCGATGTGGGTCGGCGTGGGGGTCGTGACGACGACGAGATCGAGCCTCGAATCCTCGATCAAGTCCTGCGCCGCATCGTGGCGGGTGACGCCTTCCAGATCCCACGAGGCCGCTTCCCTACCGACCACGAGATTGCCGGCGTCTCGAGCGGCGGTGGCCTCGAGACACGCCGGGTTCCGATCGGCGACCGCAAGGATGCGGCATCCAGGGATCTTCGAGAACGCCTCCAGGTGGGTTCGACCCATGAAGCCCATGCCGATGATTCCCAGGGAAACGTCCATGTAAACGTTCTCGTTGCTCACTTGCCGGCCGTTCCTGTCATGGTTGGATGACCGACTGGGTCAGGTTCCGAAGGCGGGAGACCGCGTACCAAGTCGAATCGGGCTGCCAGACCCTGCGTCGTCACGCCGGTTCGCTCCCGAAAAGATCTGCGACGAGGATGGGAATCTCGAATCCCGCCGCCATCTCAGAGGCCTTTCGAAAAAGACAAGACCGCTGATGACAGCTCGATGGTTGGCAGCGCGATGGTCACCTTCGATCCCGATGGCGTCATCCACGGCCCGAACGACCCGCGTAGTTGAGTTCCAACCAGTCGCGATAGGTTCCATCCATCACGGCGCGCCACCAAGGCTCCATCTGGAGGTACCAGTCGATCGTCGCTGCGAGCCCTTGGTCGAAGTCCCACGTCGGCTCGTATCCAAGATCACGCTTCGCCTTGGAGAAGTCGATCGCGTATCGCCGATCGTGACCAGGTCGATCTTCGACGTACGTGATCAGATCCTCGGCGGCTCCACCTCGCGAGATCGGGCCCTCGGGAAAGCGGGATTTCAGTTCGTCGTCTTTCGCGAATCGCACTTCGACGGCTTCGCAGATCCGCTTCACGATCTCGATGTTTGGACGTTCGTTGTCACCCCCGATGTTGTACACCTCGCCCGACACGCCACGCTCCAACGCGAGATCGATCGCCGCGCAGTGATCGTCGACGTAGAGCCAGTCGCGAATCTGCATGCCATCCCCGTAGACCGGAAGATTCCTGCCGAGGAGGATGTTGACGATCATCAGCGGAATGAGCTTCTCGGGAAACTGGTAGGGCCCGTAGTTGTTCGAGCAGTTGGTGGTCGTCACCTCGAGCCCGTAGGTGTGGTGATAGGCTCGCACCAGATGGTCGCTACCAGCCTTGGAGGCGGAATACGGGGAGTTCGGCTCGTACTGATTCGTCTCGCGGAAGGGATGATCGCCCGGACCGAGGGTTCCGTACACCTCGTCGGTCGACACATGGTGGAATCGATGGGGACGCCCTTCTCCCGCGAGCCAGACGCGCTTCGCCGCCAACAGAAGAGCATGGGTTCCGTTCACGTTCGTCTGGATGAAGGCGTCGGGCCCCGAAATTGATCGATCCACGTGGCTCTCCGCCGCGAAGTGGATGACGCAATCGCATTCCCACTCCCGCAACAGCCGTTCCACCAGATCGGAATCGCGAATGTCGCCATGCACGAACGTGAGGCGTTCATCATCCAGACCTTCGAGGCTTGCACCATTACCGGCATAGGTGAGAGCGTCGAGCACCACAACCTTTGAGTCACCGCTTTGAAGACGGCGCCGGACGTAGTTTGCGCCGATGAAACCTGCACCACCCGTGATCAGAGTGCTTTTCACATCCGCCTCCTTTTCATACTCGTTTTCCACGCTGTCGCGGGAAGAATCATGGTTCGACCCAACCCTCGAGACAGCGAACCAGTCCCGATCTCCAATGCGGCGTCGGACCGTCAAGGATCTCGAATGTCTTCGCCTTATCCAGGACCGAATAGCACGGCCTGATCGCCGGCGTCGGGTACTCCGACGTGGAGATCGGCCGGACGACGCATGCCCTGGGAAGCAGCCCCAGTCCACGACCGACCTCCTGAATCGCCACGGCGAAGTCGTACCAGGTCGCAACGCCGGAATCGGTGAGGTGGTGAATACCCGAAGCTCCACGATCGATCAGGCGAAGAATGCCGGAAGCGAGCGTTCCGGTCCAGGTCGGCGTCCCGATCTGATCCGCGACCACGCCAATCTCCGTTCGATCACGCATCAGTCGAAGCATCGTCGAGACGAAGTTCTGGTGGCCACTTCCGTAGAGCCAGGCGGTCCGGACGATGAGCCACGAATCTCCACCATGCTCGCGACACCTCTCCTCACCCACGAGCTTCGATCGCCCGTACGCCGAAAGTGGTCGCGGGGTCTCCGCCGGCCCGATCGGTCGGCTGGCGGCTCCATCGAAGACGAAGTCCGTCGACACCTGGACGATCCGTGCGCCGGATTCCACGCAGGCTGACGCGAGCCCTCCCACGCTGTCGCCGTTGATGCGCGTTGCGAGTTCCTCTTCCTCCTCCGCGCGATCGACGGCCGTATACGCCGCCGCATTCACTACGGCGGCCGGGCGTTCACGATCCAATATCCGTCGAACGGCGGCGGCGTCCGTGATGTCGAGCTCATCTAGGGACAGCATCCGGAGGTCGTGGTCCGTGGCGCGGGCCGCATCGAAAAGCGCCGACGCGAGCTGACCTCCACCACCCGTGACCAGGATCTTCACTCGAAGACCTCCGCGTCCCTCAGCGTACTGGCGTTATTCCTGTCCTTGTCGCTCAAGAGGTAGGCGTCGACTCCGGCGTCGGGCCATTGGATCGCGATATCTGGATCGTCCCAGCAAATCGTCCGCTCGCTCTCCGGGTGGTAGACGTCGGAACACTTGTACTGAAAGTCCGCGATATCGCTCAGGGTGAGGAATCCGTGCGCGAACCCGGGCGGAATCCACATCGCCTTCTTGTTCTCTTCCGAGAGCACCCGCCCGACCCAGCGGCCAAAGTGCTCGCTCCCGCGTCGGAGATCCACCGCGACGTCGAAGACGGAACCTCGAGTGCATCGGACCAGCTTGCCCTGGGTGTGTCGGACCTGGTAGTGCAACCCGCGCAGCACACCGCGGGACGACCGGCTCAGATTGTCCTGGACAAACGCGACGTCAGTACCCAGAACCGAGAATTCCCTGGCGGACCAGGTCTCTAGGAAGAATCCACGATCATCACCGAACACCTTCGGGGTGATGAGCCGCACGTCGGTTCCATCGATTCGGGATACGTCCACGCGATCAACTCCCGTTCTCGATGAGCGCCAGAAGGTACTGGCCATAGGGGTTCTTGGCCATGGATTCTCCGGCACGCAGGATCGCGGCGTCGTCGATCCAGCCATTCCGCCAGGCGATCTCCTCGATGCAGCCGACCTGGATGCCCTGTCGCGCCTCGATCGTCTCGACGAACTGGCTCGCCTGGAGCAGGCTCTCACTCGTACCGGTATCCAGCCAGGCGGTGCCTCTGGCGAGTCTCACGACATTGAGATGGTCGGACTCGAGATACAGGCGGTTGAGATCGGTGATCTCAAGCTCGCCACGGGGTGATGGCTTGAGCGATCGGGCCAGGTCCACCACCGAGGAATCGTAGAAGTAGAGTCCCGTCACCGCGTAGTTCGAGCGCGGCTTCTTCGGCTTCTCCTCGAGATCGATCGCGCGATCCGATGAATCGAACGCAACGACCCCGTAGCGTTCCGGGTCACGCACCTGACAGGCGAAGACGACCGCACCTGGCTGATCATTCCGCACCATGCGAAGCTGCTCGTCGAAATCGGCTCCATGGAAGATGTTGTCACCGAGAATCAGTGCAGACGGCCTATCCCCGATGAACGTATCACCGATGAGGAAGGCCTGGGCGAGTCCGTCGGGCGATGGCTGTTCTCGATATTCGAATCGGACACCGAGCGCAGAACCGTCACCGAGCAGCCGTTCGAACAACGGACGATCGTTGGGGGTGCTGATGATCAGGATGTCCCGCATCCCTGCCTGCATCAATGTGCTGACCGGGTAGTAGATCATGGGCTTGTCGTAGACCGGAATCAACTGCTTGCTGACCACCTTGGTCATCGGGTGGAGACGCGTCCCCGATCCTCCCGCGAGGATGATTCCGCAACGGTCGTTCTTAGACATGAGTGGATTCCATCGTCTTTTAGAGAGGGGTCAGATCGTACCCAAGAACACGTCGAGCTTCGCAAGCAGGTCGATGTTCTCATTCGGATACCTCTTAGCGAGAAGTACCGCCTTGCTTGCCTCGTCACGAGCCGCTTCGGCGTCCCCGCCCGCAAACAACGCCCGCGCCAGCGTGAATCGATTCACCGGACTCGAGGGATCGAGCGCGACGGCCTCGGACGCCAATCGAATCGCATCGGTTGTACGGTCCTGCGCGATCGCGTAGATCGCGAGTGAATCGATCATCTGCGGAACACCGGCGCCCACTATCTCGAGCTGGCGGGCGGCGCTCGACGCTGCCGCGGCGAACGCTTTCAGACCGGCGGGGTCTCCGGCGGCGGACAGCACGGCTTCGGACCAGACCGCGACGACATTGTTCAACGCCAGGGCCATGAGAAAACGAATCGGACCAATGGCGCGTTGGTCCGCAGGCTCGAGCCGCTCGTAGCCGAGGACCCGATCGCGCAGCCCCGCGGGCACCATCTCCAAGGCGGCCTGGAGACGCCCCAGGAGCTCGACCGGTCGATCCTGGAACTCGATTCCATCGGCGAGGACCGCGACCCGGAGCGTGTCGGTGAGACTCGGATCACCGGAGGCGATCCCGTCTCTCCAGACGCGATACGCCGTATCGTTCGCAGCGTCGGTGGAATTCAGGAGTGCCTGAATCAGCAAGGGTGAGTCGAGAAGGCTCCAGTCGCCGAAAGACTCGTCCTCGCGCAGCAGCTCGTACGCGGCGTTCAGCTTCGACGCCGGCGCCTGCGGGATTGAGGTCAACCAAAGATACGCCGCCGCGTCCGCACCAATCTCGACCTGGATCGACTTCACGACACGCCACGCCTCCTCGACGTCCCCAGAACCGAGATGTCCGAGGACGAGAATCGGCAGCATTCGTTGATAGTCCAACGGCGATTCCAGCATCTTGGCCGCGAAGGGCTCGAAGGTCTCGATGACCTCCGGGTAGGAATCCAGGTTGATGAGGATCCTGGCCAGAGCCAAGTGGTCGGTGTTCGCGCTCGTCGTCCGCGGACCTCGACGAAGCGTCTCCCTGGCGTTCAACAGGGCGCCTTCGTAGTCCCCGAGGACCAAAAGCATCTCCGAAAGCTGCCTCGGAAAGACCGCATCGGTCGCGAAGCGGCTTCCCGCCTGCTGCAGGAGCGATACCACCCGATCCGCCGCCACCGCGCTCTCGAAGACCTTCCCGGCCTC
>PKCT01000291.1 GCA_002862325.1 Phycisphaerae bacterium | reverse complement strand
TCGCCGGCGAGGGCGACGACGGCGGCGGTCACGAGCGGGATGAGCAGGAGTATCCAGAGATCCATCAGATGCCTCCCCTCATCCAGACCCAGACGAGCCATGCCAGGACGAGCGCGAGTCCCCCGGCCATCGATGCGCCGTAGCCCTGGAGCACACCGTTGTAGAGGGGCCTGAAGATCTCAGCGGCGAAGCGGGGAAGTCGTGCGGTCCCGTTGACCATGAGGCCATCGACGAAGATACGATCGAAGACGTAGAGCGCCTGGCTCGTGATCCACAGCGGGAATCGGATCGCACCGATGTAGATCTCGTCGACGTACCACTTCCGTTCCATCGCCTTGGGAAGCCAGCCGATCCACCTGCGGGAGAGCATCCAGTTGCGAAGGTCGTCGGCGGACTTCCGGTTCACGCAGTGGAACCACCAGGCGAGGCCGAGGCCGACGATACCGAATGAACCGCTGACGAAGTACATGGAGAGGTGCGGGTCGAAGCCGAAGAGCGTGGGGTGCGCGCCTTCGGGGAAGAGCTGCAGTCCGGTGCCGGCGCTCGAGTTCTCGATCGCCTGCTTGATCCAGGGCTGGGTCCCCCAGAAGCCGCTCAGGAAGTAGCCCGCCGCGAGCCAGATGGCTCCGATCGAGAGCAGCACGAGGACCAGTTTGATCCGGAACCCTGGGGCATGGGGGTGGAACTCGCCATCGTGGTCGTGGCCGTGGTCGTCGTGTCCGTGGTCTTCCTCGGGTTTGTAATAGGTCGGACCGGTGAACACCCGGAACCAGACGCGGAAGGTGTAGTACGCGGTCAGGCCCGCGGTCACGATGCCGATCCATCCCAGGGCGCGGAAGCCAACACCCGGGCTGATGAACGCCTGGGCGAGAATCTCGTCCTTCGAGAAGAAGCCCGCGCTGAACGGGAAGCCCGCGAGCCAGAGTCCGCCGATGAACATCGTCCAGCAGACGATGCGCCACCCCTTCAGTCGTCGCAGGCCGCTCAGCTTCCGGAGATCCAGCTGGCCGCCGAAGCCGTGCATGATCGCACCGCAGCAGAGGAAGAGCAGCGCCTTGAAGAACGCATGGGTGAGGACGTGGTAGCAGGCGCCGAAGGTCGACAGGACCCCGAGGCCCATGAACATGTATCCAAGCTGCGAGACGGTCGAGTAGGCCATGACCCGTTTGATGTCGTACTGGGCCATGCCGATCGTCGCGGCGAGGAGCGCCGTCAGACCTCCGACCCACGCGACGACCTCGAGGGCGTGTCCGCCGTCCGCCTGGTTGAGCAGGAAGAGCGGCATGGTCCGGGCGATCAGGTAGACGCCGGCCGTGACCATCGTCGCCGCGTGGATGAGGGCGGAGACTGGCGTGGGGCCTTCCATCGCGTCCGGAAGCCAGACGTACAGCGGAAGCTGGGCGGACTTGCCGAACGCCCCCAGCATGAGGCACCAGGGGATCAGGGCGGCGGCCCAGCCGTCGTACTGGCCGGCACCCGCGTCGCCACCCTGCAGGGCGTCGAAGAGGACGTCGTACTGGAGGCTGCCGTATTCGAGCCAGATCAGGTAGATGCCGATGGCCAGGCCGACATCACCGATGCGATTCATGATGAAGGCCTTCTTGGCCGCCGCGACCGCCGCAGGCTTCCGGTAGTAGTAGCCGATGAGCAGGTAGCTGGCGAGGCCGACGCCTTCCCAACCCAGGTAGAGCATGACCAGATTCTCGCCGAGGACCAGGCAGGTCATGGCGAAGAGGAAGATGCTCACACCGGCGAAGAATCTGCAGTAGCCGATGCCCCGATCTTCATCCATGTACTCGCTCGCGTAGAACGCGATGAGGGTGCCGAGCAGGGTGACGAAGATGATCCAGTACGCACTGAGCCCGTCGAGATAGAGGGCGAAGTTGGCACGCAGGCTGTGCCAGCGGTCGGTGGCGCTGCCGGCGTCCGAGCTCCAGCTCAGGTCGATCCAGTCGAAGAGATGGACGACGACCGGCTGGTCGGTGGTCGGGTCGAGCCGCATGAGGGTGAGGACGGCGATCACGAAACTGCCGGCGAGGGCGGCGACGGTCGTCCATGCCGGGAGGCGGTTCTTCACCCCGAGGGCCGCGTAGAGGCCGCAGAGCACGGCACTGATCGCAGGGAGCCAGACGATCCACTGTGCGAGCGACAGGTCCGTCGATTCGACCGCGGCCCGGATCGGATGTTGGAACCCGAAGGGCTCGCCGGCCGGCGAACCATGGGCGCCGTCGCCTCCGGCAGGGGCCGCGAGGGCCACGAGCGTCGAGCTCGCGATGGTCGAGACAGCGCTCAGCATTCCTTCAGCTCCGACCACGCTTCGGCGTCGAGGGTGGGTTTGCGACGGTACAGAAGGACCACCAGGCCGAGCGCAAGCGCCGCTTCAGCCGCCGCGACGGTCAGAATGAAGATGACGAAGACCTGGCCCTGGGGATCGAGATGCATGCGTCCGAAGGCGATCATCGCGATCGCAGCCGCCTGGAACATCAGTTCGGTGCAGAGGAACATGAGGATCATGTTCCGGCGGGTGAGGAACCCGATCATTCCGACCGCGAACAGGACCGCGCTGGTCAGCATCACGACCTGCAGTGTGCCTGGGCTCATCTCGGTGGGGATCTGGGCGAGGAGGCTTGGCATCGCGAGGTTCATCGATCACCTCCGGCGAACTCGGAATCCTCGTCCTCGAGCAGCGGGGGAAGGCCCGCGGCGACGCGGCGCTCGTCCTCCGAGAGGTCGATCTGTCGCCGAGCGAGCACGACCGCACCGAACATGGCCATCAGCAGGATCACACCCGCGACTTCGAGACTCACCGGGAATTCCGCAACGAGCGCCCATCCGACGACCTGCGAATTGGTGGGCAAGGCAGATTCGGGAAGCTCGAGGGTGGCCGGTTTGTCGTCGATGAGCACGTCCACGCGTGCGGCACCGGCGGGATCGACCTTGATGGTCGGCATGTCTTCGCTGCGAACGAGCGTGGCGTCGGGATTGATGCCCGCGACCACGGCATCGAGCTCCTTCGGCATGCCTGCGAGCACCGACCAGCGATGGGTCAGGGCCTTGGCCGGGGTCGCGGCGGGATCTGGTTTGATGCCGCCGTCGACCACGAGCAGGGCATCCCCGATCGAGGCGAGGAGCACGAAACCCACGATCAGGGCCGCGATCGGTTCGCGGGGCAATCGGTCGTACAGGGCTTCGCCGGCGGTTCCGGTCGCCTCCTGTGCGAGCATGATCACGAAAAGATAGGTGATGAGGATCGCGCCGGCGTAGACGATCACCAGCGAGAACGCCATGAATTCGGCGCCGAGCAGCAGGAAGATCCCCGCGGAGCTGACGACGACGAGGACGAAGTAGATCGCTGCGAACACCGGGCGAGGGTGCGTGACCATGCGGACGCCACCGACGATGGCACCAAGTCCGAACACGATCTCGAGGATCGGGACCACCGCGTCGTCGGCCAGGGCCTGGAGGATCTGGACCATGAGGAAGGCGATCGCGGCCGCCCCGATGATCGTCCCGACGACTCGGGTCGTTCGCCGGTGGGGACGCATGATGAGGAAGAGCCCGATGGCGCCGACGAGCGTGGCCAGATAAAGGATGGAAGGCGTCATGCCGTTCGTCTGCTCGTCTGTGTGGTCCAGGAGGGCAGGCCAGACCCGGGTTCGGGTGCTTGGGGGCCGGCAATCTCTGGACCCGAGGATCGGGAGGATCTGGATCGAGGGGATCCGGGTCGGTCGATGGGGCCCGGATCCGTCCGGAGCCTCATCTGCTGGGCGGAGGATACGGCCCGGAGGGCGGCCTCGCAACCGTCCTAGGGGGTGAACGAGAGGTCGTCGGGGCGGTACGCTGCCCGCATGGCCGACCCGGTCCGAAGGACGATTCCGAACCTGCTCACCGGCACGCGAGTTCTGCTGGCGATGGCGTTCTTCACCGTGGTCATCCTGGCCCTCTGGCCGAGGGCATCGGGGCCGGGGCCGGATATCAGGATGGTCTGGGGAAACGTGGCGGTCGGGATCTTCGTCGTCGCCGCCGTCACCGACTTCGCCGACGGGTTCCTGGCGAGGCGGTGGGGGGTGGTCTCGGTCTTCGGTCGCGTGATGGATCCCTTCGGCGACAAGCTGCTCGTCATCGGTGCCTTCTTCCTTCTCGCGTCTCCGGCGTTTCTTCCGGTGACCACGTCGGCCGACGGCACGTTGACGCTCGAGCTCGATCCGTCCGGTCGCGTGATCCCGACGAGCGGGGTCTGGCCGTGGATGGCGTTGGTGATCCTCGGGCGAGAGTTGTTCGTCACGAGCATCCGAGGGGTGCTTGAAGGCCGCGGCATCGACTTTTCCGCCGGTTGGAGCGGCAAGGGGAAGATGGTGCTGCAGTCGGTCGCGGTTCCATTCGCACTCTTCGTGGCGGTGAATCCGTTCGCGCTCGCCTCGGAGGTCTGGGTCGTCCTGCGCGACGTCCTGGTCTGGGCGACCGTCGTGGTCACCGCCTGGTCGGCGGTTCCATATCTTCTGAGGGCACGATCCCTCATCGACGGAGACGACCCCGCATGAGCTCGGGCCGACCATCACCGCGACAGGCGTTTCGGCAGGCGGGGCTCGTCCCCGGCCTCGCGCTGACCGCGGGCGGACTTGGATTTCTTCGGCCCGCCTCGGGCACCTGGGGATCGCTTCCTCCCGTGGTCGTCGCGGTGGGGTTGGCGAATCTCGGGCAGCCCGTCTGGTCGATCGAGGTGTCGATGATCCTGCTCCTGGCGATCGGCACCGTCGCGTGTCTTCGATTCGGTCGGATCGCCGAGGAGACCTTCGGCAAGAAGGATCCGGGGCAGGTGGTCGCCGACGAGGTCGCGGGACAGGCGGTGACGCTGCTCTTCCTGCCCTGGGCGGGGATGCATGTGGTCGCGGGCGAGGCGGACGCGGTGTCGCTTCCGCTGTCGATGTCGCCGATGGTCTACAACCTGGCCCTCGGGACGGGAGCGTTCCTCCTCTTCCGAATCTTCGACATCCTCAAGCCGCCGCCCGCCAGGGGCCTCCAACGTCTGAAGGGCGGCTTGGGCATCCTGGTGGACGACCTGATCGCCGGCGCGATGGCCGCCGTCGTTCTTCAGATCGCCTTCCGAGTCCTTCTGCCGCTGGTCTAGCGTTGGCGTGAACCAACCTTCCGCGGGCATGCCGGGCCCGTCGCGCGTCCCTCGTCGCGGATCGGATCGGGGCGCAAGAATCACCGGCTCTTCAATCATCCCTTACAGAACCTGAACGTTCGGGGCTCACACTGCGGCCGCTGAACCGGGTGTCCGTGCGTCTCGGGCACCGGACTCCTCGGCCTGCTGAGGCTTGGCGTCATTCCGGTCAGCAACCGTCGACTCGAGTGTCCCGTCATTTCCAACCCCATTCAGGAGCCTTGAAGACATGAACCGCCTCTTCATCGCCAGCCTCGCTGGCACCATCGGCCTGGCGTCGGTCGCGACCGCCGCAGAGATCGAAATCACCGAAGACATCACGACCGCGACCGTCTGGACCGCGGACAACACCTACAACCTCAAGAACCAGATCTACGTTCTTCCGGGAGCGTCCCTGACCATCGAAGCCGGCACCGTGATCGCCTCCGACGCGACCGCGAACGGCTCCGGTTCGTTCGCCGTCTGCCGCGGTGCGAAGATCTTCGCGCTCGGCACCGTCGACGAGCCGATCGTCATGACCAGCAAGAACGACGACCGCACCAACTGGCGCGAGGCGTGCAACGAGTGGGGCAACCTCACCGTCATGGGCAACGCCTACGTCTCGAACACCTTCGAGAGCGGCAACACCGCGACCTTCGGCAACAACGTGTCGCCGATGGAAGGCCTCGTTCCCGAGTTCAAGGGTGACACCCGCGTGTACTACGGCGGCACCGACGACGATGACAACTCCGGCGCGCTCTCGCACCTTTCGATCCGCTACGGCGGCCGGGTGGTCGGTCTCGCCAACGAGTTGAACGGGCTCTCCCTCGGTGGTATCGGTCGTGGCACGGACATCGACCACATCGAGATCATGAACAACGTCGACGACGGCATCGAGATCTGGGGCGGCACCGTCAACCTTCGATACGTCAGCATCTGGAACATCGGCGACGACTCCTTCGACATCGACCAGGGGTGGCGAGGATCGGCCCAGTACGGACTCATCGTCCAGGGCTACAGCCGCGACGGAAGCCAGGGTTCCGGCGTCGGCGACAACATGTGCGAGACCGACGGCGCCGAAAACTCCGACGCTCAGCCCGTCACGACCGCCCAGATCGCCAACTTCACCATGATCGGGCAGCCGATCGACGGTGACGGTGCCACCGCGTGGCGCGATGGCGCCCGCGTCCAGTACAACCAGTGCTCGATCTCGTTCTGTGGTGAGAAGGTGCTGCGTCCCGATGGCGACGACGGCGACGGATCCGCGGGCTACGGCCACAACGGCTCGCTCACGATGGCCGACGTTTTCAGCACCGCCTACGACTCGGCGGCGCTGGCGGACGAGCTCAACGCCCCGGACGATCGCAACGCGTTCTACACCGCGCAGGTGAGCGGCAACCTCGCCCAGATCCAGGACTCGGTCCTCTTCGGCAACAGCAACTACGACGACTTCAACGCCATGGGACAGAACGCCGCGGCCCGCAACAACTCGATCGAGAACGCGTCCGCAGGTCTTCCCTACGTCGCCATCGAGCGTGACTCGGTCGTCGTGCGTGGTGGCAAGGCCATGCTCCGGGTCACCTCCCTGGACCCCCGCGCCGCCGGTGACGCCGTGACCGCGGTCGGTGACAACGGTGTCAACGGTTTCGTGGAGGCGGCGAGCTTCCGCGGCGGATTCGCGCCCGACTCCGTCTGGCTCTGCGGCTGGTCCGCCGCCGACGAGTTCGGCATGATCAGCACGCCCGAGGAGTTCTGTGCGGTCGCGCTTCCCTGCCCGGCCGACTTGAGCGGCGATGGCCTCGTCAACGGTGCCGACGTCGGCAACCTGCTCGCCTGTTGGGGCAGCCCCTGTGGCGACCTCGACGGTGACGGCACCACGACCGGCTCGGACTTCGGCGCCCTGCTCGCCGCATTCGGTCCCTGCCCCTGATCGGTAGCGACGTCTCAACCACTCCGGACGGCGGCGGATCGACCTGATCCGCCGCCGTTCTCTTCATGGTTGCCACATCAAATCCTCACAGTTTGAAAGCCGGGTCTTTGCGCTGGCTTCACAACGGATTCGCCATCCACACGTAGCGTCCCCGCATCGGCTTCGATCGAGGGCCAATGGCCCCTCGAGAGCCCGATTTGGTTTGGAACGTGTTGGTGTGTGGTCGCGAGCCCATTCCTCTGAACATTGGGAATACAACGACATGACCAACCAGAACACGATCTCCGTCGCCCTCGTCCTGGTGGTGGCGTTTGGATCGGCCGGGGCTCAGGAGGTCCCATCGCCTTCGGAAGAGGCGGTGGGGAGGGCCGAGGAGGCCACCGAACAAGCGTCGACTCCGATGGTCGACTCGCTCGCGGATGCCGACCTCGAGCCTTGGCGAAGGGTGGTCCTCGAGCAGGCGTTTCAGGTCGCGACCGCGATTCCGGTCACCCCGTACGTCAAGGATCGTTCTCGCGTTCAGGCCGAGGTGCTCGATGCGTTCCTGGAGCTCGGGCTCCTGGAGTCCGCGTCGACCCGCTGCTCGAAGATCGAGAACTGGCGTCGAGCGGAGACGATCGGCAAGATCGCGGCGGCGATGTCCCGCCGCGACGACGTGTCCCCGGACTTCGTGCGTTCGCTCGTCGCTCGATCGGATCGAAACCACCCCGAGGATCTCGTGCCGTGGAGACGCCATCGGATCGACATCCAGGTCGCGATGGCCCTGGCGAACATCGACGACATGGACGCCGCCCTGGCGATCGAGTCTCGGGTCGATCCGACCCAGCAGGGGAAACTCGTCGGCGAGAAGATCGACGAACTCACGGTGGCGCAGGCCCGAACGCTCACGACGCGAATCGACGCGGCCATCGAGACGAGGAACCTCGATCTGGTCCTGAGCGCGATTCGGATCCTGAACGAACTGCATCGGCAATTCCACGATGAGACCGAACTTCGAGTCGAGATCGAACGCCGGGTCGACGCGTCCGCGGACCTCGCGAAGATTCCGCACGACCTGCGAATCGCAGCGATCCTCGCTCTTGCGCAGAACGCGATCGACGAGGGTGACGACGCCAATGCGAGGAAGCTCGTCTCCCGCGCGCGTGAGATCTACGACGCGGTGCAGTCCGCGACGCCGTTTCCGCCGGAGTTCGGCGCCGGCGTGCTCGGAGGGATCGCGGCGAAGCGGGCGGCGGCGAAGGATCTGGAGAAGGCACGCAACGAGATCGTCGAGGTCCTCGAGATCTACGAGGAGGGCATTCAGACCATTCCCGACGTGTTCCGGGCCAAGGCTCTTCGTCCGATCGCCGAGGCGGCGCACCACACCGGAGACCCCGAACTGACGAATCGCATCGTGCTCAAGGTGATCGAAGCCGGCAGCACGAATCCGAACGCACGTCCGCGTGCAGAGGATCTCGCTCGCACGCTCGTCGTTCTGGCCCGGATCGGGGCGAAGCCCTCGGACGAGCTGCAGTCGCGGATCGACGCGATCATCACCGGTCTTGCGGATCCCTGGTAGCCCATGAGGTTCGCGTCCACCATCGTCAGTCTCGCCGCCGCCATGTGCGGTGCCTCCGCGGTCGCCCAGGACGCCGGGGTCATCCGGGGGGTGGTGAACGATCGCGATTTCGAGTCGCCGCTCTCCGGCGGCGAGGTGCAGGTGGTGGAGACGGGTTTGCGAGTGACCGCGGGCGCGGACGGCGGATATGCGATCCGGGATCTCAAGCCCGGCGTCTACACGCTCATCTTCTCCAAGGAGGGCTATCAGCGTCAGGTGAGGACGGACGTCGTGGTCAACGCGGGCTCATTGACTGACGTCGATGCATTCCTCAATGCGGACTTCACCGACATGGAGGAGTTCGTCGTCCAGGACGTCAAGTTCGATTCCGGCTCGGACAGCGGGCTGCTCCAGCTTCGCCTCGACAGTCCGGCGCTGCTCGACTCCATCAGCGCCGAGCTCATCAGCCAGGCAGGCGCAAGCGACGCCGCGAGTGCGCTGAATCTCGTGGCGGGCGCCACCGTGCAGGATGGAAAGTACGCCACCGTCCGAGGCCTACCCGACCGGTACGTCGTCACCCTGTTGAACGGCGTCCGTCTTCCGACCAACGACGAGGACAAGCGGGCGGTCCAGCTCGATCTCTTTCCGACCGCCGTCATCGAGAGCATCCAGGTCACGAAGACCTTCACGCCCGACCAGCAGGGCGACGCGTCCGGCGGCGGTATCGACATCGTTCTCAAGGGGATCCCCGACGAGAATCTGCTGTCCTTCAAGACGGAGTACAAATGGAACTCCCAGGTCAAGAATCGTTCGGACTTCCTGACCTACGACGGCGGATCGATCAACGGATGGGGATACGACGACGGGCGGCGAAGCATCCCCGCGACCATTCCGATCCAGGACGTGCCGGTGAGGCCGGGGGAGACGCTTCCCGCCGACGCCACGTACTACGACTTCGCGGGGCGGCCGCTGGGGACCACCACGGGAGACGCTCCGGCGATGTACAAGTGGTCGGTCGACCTCGGGCTGCGACACGAGTTCGAAGATGGCCCGACGATCGGAGGCTTCGTCAGCTTCTTCTACGACCGGGACGCGGCCTACCTGGACAACGGGGTGAACAACAATCTTCGCGTCTACCAGGGCTCGGTGAACGACATCGGAAGCCTCTCGCCCAGCCTGCAGGGGCAGTCCGGCACCGTGACGGGGATTCCAGGTCCGGGCGAGGACTTCTCGACGCAGCTCTACGACATCACCGAAGGGGTCGAGTCGCTGCAGTGGGGAACCCTCGCCACCGGCGGCATCCAGTGGGAGAATCACGAGATCGCCGCCAGCTATCTCTACACGCTCACGACCGAGAGCAAGGCGATCCTCGCTGAGGACACTCGTGGACGCGAGTGGTGGTATCAGAATGTCTATGGTCGTGACAGCGGCCTTCCGCTGGCGACCGACGCCCCTCCGGGGTATCCCGGTCCGTTCCAGTATCCGGGATATACGGATCCGAACACCGGGCAGGTGGTCGACCAGTACCTCCCGTACGACGTCGACAACCCCGTGAACAGCGTGCAGAATCGGAACGCGGCGCCGTACGTGCGCTCGCAGAGCCTCATCTACACGGAGCGGTCGATCTCCTCCGCCCAGCTGGGGGGATCCCACGTCTTTCCCTTCGAAGAGGAGATCGTGGCGTTGCCGGATCTTCTGACCTTCACGGGCATGGAGTTCGACTGGAGCCTGTCGTACAGCCGCGCTCGGCAGTATCAACCCGACAAGACGCTCTTCGCGACGAGTTGGCGTCCGGGGTCGAAGAACAACGATCAAGTCGACTACATCGTCAATCTTCCACCGTTCTTCGTCCTCGGCTTCTACGACTATCGCCGCTTCGCACCGGAGTACCAGCTGCTCACTGGATCCGGCGGGTCGAACGCATTCCTGGGCAATCTTCAACGCATCTACAAGACGATCGAAGAGGACTCCAAGCAATACGCCGGGAACATGAAGTTCCTCTACGACCAGTGGTCGGACGACGAAGGGTACGCGAAGATCGGCTTTTTCAACGACAGTCTGAACCGGGATTTCGACCAGCAGGTCTTCAGCAACTACAACCCCGGCTTCGGCAGCTGGCCGTCGGCCACGCTTCCGTATTTCAACGGATACACGGATCCGATCAATGCGCCCGGCCCGATTCCCGCGGCCGGGACGTTCGGCACCAATTTGCCGTTGCCGACGCCGCCCACGCCCCAGGACGTCTGGGGACCGAACGATGAGAATCCACCCGAGGGGAGCGGCCCGGGGTTCGATCAGAAGTGGTCCGACGTCGCGGTCTCACAGATCGAATCCGGCGTACCCGGTTCGGCGATCTTCAACACCTGGGACGGTGGCGCCAATAATCCCTCGGTCGACTACACCGGTCAGCAGCAGATCACCGCGTTCTACGCGATGGCCGATCTTCCGCTCATGACCGGCGTGAATCTGATCGGTGGGGCGCGGTTCGAGTACACCTCCATGCGGACCGAGGTCTTCCCCGAATCGCCGGACGGGGCATACTGGATTCCGCCCGCCGACGACGATCCCGCCGGAGCGCAGCTCACGATCCTCAAGCCGGGTGACGCGGACGTCTCCTTCCAGCAATTCGACGTTCTGCCGTCGTTGGGGGTCGTGTTGGAACTGGTCCCGGGCGTGACCTTCCGTGGTTCGGTCAGTCAGACCGTCGCCCGGCCGACCTTCAAGGAGATCACCCCGATCATCCAGCAGGAGTTCCTGGGCGGGCCGATCTTCACCGGAAATCCCAACCTGCGGATGTCGAAGGTCAACAACTACGACACCCGTATCGACTGGAATCCGGTCGAGGGAAGTCTCTTCTCCGCGTCCTGGTTCCACAAGACGATCAAGGATCCGATCGAATACGTGAAGCGGGGCACGCCGTCGTTCTTCTACACGACGCCCACCAATTTTCCTTCGGGAAAGCTCAGCGGGTTCGAGGTCGAATTCCGTCAGAACTTCGGTGTCTTCGACGAGAACCTCGAATGGCTCACGCTCGGCGCGAACGGAACGCTCATCGACAGTTCCGTCCAGTTGCCGGAGGCCGACATCCAGCAGTTCGAGAATCTCTATCGGCAGAACCCCAACATCCCCCGATTCGACATCGAAAATCGAAAGATGACGGGCGCACCCGACTATCTCTACAACCTGTACGCGACGGTCGGACTGAAGGACACCGGCACCGACATCGGCGTCTTCTACACGGCGCAGGGCGACACGCTCCTCTCCGGCGCCGGCGTCACGAGCAAGTTCCAGTTCATACCCAGCATCGTGGCCAAGCCGGTCAACACGCTGAACGTCACCGTCAACCAGAGGATCCTCGACAACTTCTTCGTGTTCTTCAAGGCCAAGAACCTCCTCAATCCCACGATACGGAACGTCTACCAGACGCCAGACGGTTCGGGGGAGGCCACCTTCACCTCCTACACGACCGGCGTCGACCTTTCGGTCGGCGTCAAGGCGAGCTTCACCTTCTGAATCCACGTCGTCCTCGAAACAGGGACTAGAGATACCCATGAACAGCCCTCAACAAGATCTCCCGTCGCGCCGGCGCTCCTCTCGACTCGCCGCGCTGTCGATCATCGCCGCAGCGTCGATGGCGTTGGCCGACGACCCGAAGGAATCCGCCGACTCGTCCCAGGCCGAGATCGAACGCACCCGCGAGGCGATGCGTCTCTGGGTGGAGACGAGAAAGACCATCTCCCAGGAGAAGCAGGACTGGCGGCTCGGCCGAGAGATCCTCCAGGCCCGAATCGACGTCGCTCGGGAGGAAATCGCATCACGTGGGAAGGACATCGCAGAGGCGAAGGCCTCGGTCACCGACAGCGACCGGAAGCGGCTCGAACTCGCCGACGAGAAGAAGGCCCTCGAAACCGATCTGGCGGTTCTCGAAGGCATCATCGTCACGCTCGAGAATCGGACCAAGGCGGTCATTCCCCGGCTTCCCGCCCCGCTTCAGGAGAAGATCCGGCCCATCGCCGGCATGATCCCCGAGGATTCGGAGAAGAGCGAACTGGCGTTGTCCAAGCGGTACCTGAACGTCACCTTCGTCCTGAACGAGATAGACAAGTTCAATCGCGAGATCACTCAGCGAAGCGAGATCCGCGACCGCCCCGATGGGAGTCAGGTCGAGGTCACCGCCGTCTACATCGGGCTGGCCCAGGGGTTCTACCTCGGCCGTGATGCGGCTCTGGCGGGCATCGGTCGCCCCGGTCCCGAGGGCTGGGTCTGGACCGAGGCGGACGACGCGGCGCCGGCCATCGCCGAGCTCGTCGGCATTCTCAACAACTCCAAGCCCGCGGCGTACGTGGGACTTCCGGTGACGATCGACTGATCAGATGCGAGACCGAGAGGTGATGAACATGAAGAACACCATCCACACGATCACATGGTTGACGCTCGTCATCCTGACGCCCTTCGCGTTTGCGGGCCAGGACGGCGCGGACGCCTCCTCGTCCAGTGTGCCGGCTTCCTCCGAACGCGACGCGAGCGGGAAGAACGCGGACGGAGATGCTGCATCGCCGTTCGCCGCGGTGCCGGTCGACGCGGAGAAGCGGCTTGAAGAGAGCCTCCAGGAGCTCGCCCGGCTGCGCCGTGAGAAAGACCCCATCCACCGTCGGCCCCCAGTCGTAATCGCCCGAGGCCTTTAGGAGCGCC
>PKCT01000042.1 GCA_002862325.1 Phycisphaerae bacterium | reverse complement strand
CGAGACCGGGCACGCCCTCGATCAGCAGGTGGCCATTGGCGAGGAGCCCCATCACGAGGCCGTCGAGGAGCGACTGCTGGCCGACCACGACTCGGTGCATCTGATCCTGAAGATGCCGAAAAGGGCGACTGGCGTCCTCGACTTCGCGTTCGAGGCGTTCGGTGTCGTCGCGGCTCGGGGCGTCCGAGGTGTTGACGTCACTGGACATGCGTTTCTCCTGCTGAAGGGCGTTTCGATTCGTACCTTGACTCGTGGTGGCTGCGAGGTCCCTCCTCGAGCCGGTCGTTTCGGCGTAGCCTATTCGACCGGCCGGGATCGATGGCGATCCTACGCTTCGTGGGCGTACTTGTTCGCGATGATGTGAGCAGACGGTCGAGCCCGAGGAGATTCACATGCGTGTAGGTTGGATCGGTACCGGAGTGATGGGGGCGCCCATGGCTGGGCACCTCCTGAGTCGGGGGATGGACGTGGTCGTGACGACGCGTACCAGGGCTCGGGCGCAGTCGCTGCTCGACGCTGGGGCGATCTGGGCGAAGACGCCCGCGGAGGCCGCCGATGGCGCCGATGCGGTGGTCTCGATCGTCGGGTTTCCGGAAGAGGTGGAGGAGGTTCATCTGGGCCCCGGTGGGACGTTCTCGGCGTCTCGAACGCCCCCGATCGTGATCGATTGCACGACGAGCGATCCGACCCTCGCGGAACGCATCGCCGCCGAAGCCGTCGATCGTGGGGCTCGATCGCTCGATGCTCCCGTATCCGGGGGAGACGTCGGTGCCCGGGCGGGGACGCTGTCCGTCATGGTGGGGGGCGATCGCGAGGCCTTCGACCGGGCCCGGCCGATCTTCGAGGCGTTCGGCGACGTGGTGGTTCATCAGGGGCCACCTGGAGCCGGGCAGAGGACGAAGGCCGTGAATCAGATTCTGGTCGCCTCCGCGACCATCAGTACCTGTGAAGCGATGGTCTTCGCGGTCAAGTCCGGTCTCGATCCCGAGACGGTGCTTTCGAGCGTCTCCAGGGGGGCCGCAAGCAGTTGGACGCTCACCAATCTGGCCCCACGGATGCTCGATCGAGATTTCGATCCAGGCTTCAAGATCGAACACTTCGTGAAGGACCTCGGGATCGCGGTCGCCGAGGCGAATCGGCTGGAGATTCCCCTCCCCAGCCTGCATCTGGCACAACGCCTGTACGAGGGGGCTTTGGAGGCGGGGCACGGAGACCGCGGGACGCATGGCATTCTCCTGGCGCTGGAGGCGGAGGTCGGCCTCTAGGCCCGATATCCCTCCCGATGGTCGTTCTGCCGGCTGCTGAGGCCTTGGCGATAAGCCCGCCTTCTGGTACTCTCTCCGATTCGCCAACCGGCGATCAGCCCGCCCCTCGAACCGACGGATCTGCACCATGGACCTCGCGCCTCGCTCCACCGTGACCTTCACCATCACCTCGATGCCCAAGAACGAACGAGGCGTCAAGACGCTGCGTCGACTGATGAGAATGCAGCCCGAGGTCCAGAAGGGGCTTGCGATGCTCGCCCGTCGTCGTCGTCAGTTCGACAACCGTCCGACCACCCGAGCGGGACGCATCTGGATCGATCGCAAGCGTCCGACTCAGCTCGTGAAGGTCCTGGTCGGCGAGTCGTTCACGCTCGAGATCACGCCTCAGATCATCGGTGACCTGAAGAGTGTGGAGAAGTATCTCGACGCCAAGGCCGCCTGACCCACCACTTCAGGACAGTCAGGACAGCGTTTCCGCCTCTTGAAGGATCCGTTCGAGATCCTCGATGTCGGTGTGGTCGTCGTTGGACCGTTGAAGCGCCTCGCGGACGAGTGCCAGGATCTCCGGTCCCATGGGTGAGACCGGGGAGGTCTGTGCCTCGGGATCGTTGAGGTGTTCGAGAATCGACTCGAGCCGCCCCGCTTCGAAGAGCTCGGTCAAGGCATCGACGGCCTCGGCGGGATACCAGATGCCTCGCTTGTCCTGGAGCTCCTGAAGGGCCCGCCGAGCCGCCGAAGATCCGACCTCGTCCCGGTAGGGACGGAGGCTGGTCATCGCATCGAAGGCGTCGATGACGCCGAACCAGCGAGCCTCGAGAGGGATGTTGGAGCCGGCGAGGCCATCCGGGTAGCCGGTTCCATCGATGCGTTCGTGGTGGTGCCGGACCACGTTCAGAATCATCGGATCGTCCACACCCATCCGTCTGAGGCGGTCCCAGCCGATGGTCGTGTGGCTCTTGACGATCTCGTACTCCTCGTCGGTGAGTCGGCCAGGTTTTCCCAGGATGCGCTCCGGGATGTCGAGCTTGCCGAGGTCGTGGAGCACCGCACCGAGCATGAACCGTTTGACGTCCGGAACCGCGAGGTCCGCCGACTCCGCAAGGAGCTGTGCGTACATGGCGACTCGCCACGTATGGGCACCGGTGCTGCGATCCTTGATCTCGACGATACGCCCAAGTGCGTTGGCGAGTTGATCATCCACAGAAGGAGCGTAGCAGTCCACGTCGTGCCGCGAATCGAATCGGGTTGAAGTTCCGTCGATTCGTCTCAGCAGGGTCGCGAGAGAATCGCACGTCGAATCGGTACGAGCACCGACGGAATGAGCCGTTCATCGATCAGCCGTTCGGCGTGGCCGGTCAGTCTGGCGAAGAGCGCTGGAAGTTCGTCGAGCGACTTGATCGGTCCGGAGAGACGCACGGTGAGATAGACGCTGATCGGCTCGGGTCCCTCGATGCCGGGGATGATCGACTGACGGGCGGGACGGGACTTGATCTCGAAGAAGGCCTGCATGCGGGGATCGTCGTCGAGGGCGATGCCGATCAGCGGCTGGGCTTCGACCAGGCGTTCGCGATCTCGATCGACCAGCTCCGCGAGCGGGGAATCGGCCAGCAGGGCTTCGAACACGATCTCGTCGCGATCCCGATCCGCCTCGAAATCGAAGCCGTAGACCAGCTCCAGGTGATCCAGGTCGAGGGGGCTCACCGAGAGGAAGTAGGGCGAGATCTCGAGGACGAGGCGGTGGAGCCGATAGGCCTCCTCGAGGCGATGCGGGTTGACGGCACCACTTCGGAGGGTGGTCTGTCTGAGGGCCACCCAGGAATAGGTTCCGTCGATGTCCGCCGATTCGAGGGCGTATTCCGACTCGTAGCGCCTCAGCTTCTCGAGGGTCGGAAAGTCCTTCTTGAGCCGTCCGAACAGGTCCAGCACCGACTCCCGTCCCTCGGGGACATCCATGGTCAGCGCAATCTTCTGATTGATGTAGAAGTCGCTGCAGAGGCCGGCGAGATTCGAGTCCAAGGGGCGAGACTCCTGTCGAGGCGTCGTCCATGACCAGGCGCTCGATACGGAGGTCGCCTCGTTCGAGAGGAAGGTAGCACCTGCCCATGGAGCCGAACGGACCCCGACACGTTCTCCACGTGTGCGTCGATGTACGGCTTGCGACTCATTTCGAGCCTGGATCAGGGCGGCCGAGATACGACGCGGTGCGCCACAGCCACTCCATCGGTCCCATCCGGAATCTCGCGGTCCACACGACGCAGAACACCGCGACGAGGGCGTACACCACGAACGCGAGACCGACGAGTTGGGTGGTCGAGAGTTGCCCGAACCAACCCAGACCCCAGTGGAGGGTGATCGCGGTGAAGATGACGCTCTCGAGCAGGTAGGCGGTCAACGACATGCGGCCGATCGACGCCAGGATGCGAACCCCGGGCACGCGTCCGGCATCGACGAGTCGGGTGATGAACATCGCACCGCCGACCGCCATGAGCGCAGCCGAGATCATCTGGACGCTCTGGGCGGCGATTCCCAGGTACCCGTCTTTCGGTTCGAACCAGTACACCGCGCCGCACCCGATCGAAAGGACGCATCCGATCGGGAATGCGATCCACGCCAGACCTCGACGGAGGGCGACGGCCTCCCGACCGAACATGTCCACGTCGTGCATCCAGGTCCCGATCAGGGCCATGCCCAGCATCTGCCATCCGGCGCAGAACGCGGCGAAGAAGAGCGCCTGGAACCACGTCAACGATCGAAAGACCACCGCGTCGAGAAATGGACCGCTTCTGAAAGCCTCGGTCTCCGCGGCGATCCAGATTGGGTGCTGCGGATCGAACCACGCGGCTCTGGCGGCGTCGAAACCGCGCAGGCTCGTGTCGACGGTCGAGGGGTCGGGCTGTTCCGGCGTGGCGAGGACCACAAGCGTGCCCAGGGCCGCAATCGCGATCGCCGACCAGGCGATCGCGAGGATTCCGAGCACGAGCCTGATCGTCGTCCCGAGCTGCAGAAGGGGAATCAGCAGCAGACCGATTCCGGCGTAGATGAAGAGGATGTCCCCGAACCAGATTCCGATCGCGTGCAGGAATCCGAAGACCGCGAGGATCGCCATCCGCCTGACCCCGAACCAGGCGAATCCCTTGCGGATCGCGAGTCGGCGCCGTCGCTGCATCGCCAGGCCGAAGCCGAAGAGAAGCGAGAAGAGCGAGACGAACTTGAATTCCGCTGCCGTGACGACGATCAGATTCGCGATCCGGTCGAGCGGGGGCCCGGCATGGATGCCGCCATCCATCTGGGCGGCGAGGGGAAGTCCGAAGAACTTGGCGTTGACGACCACGATGCCCAGGAGGGCGATGCCGCGCAGAACATCGATCGCCTGGATGCGTCCGCTGGATTGGAGGGGACCGTCCGTCATGTGGTCAGCTGCGGAAGGCAGTGGTGCACCGCCCGGGTGAAGCGGTCGAGATCCGAGAGATCCCGCAGGGTCGCGTCGGGCTCGTGGGCGGCGAGTTCCTCCTCGGTGAACCGACCGGTCGCGACCGCGATCACCCGGCATCCCGAGGCCCGGGCGCAGTCGATGTCGGCGGGGGTGTCTCCGACCACGACCGCCTCGTCCGGAGCGATCTCCCGACCCAGATGCTCCCCACCGCGCCTGAGTCCGATGGGCGGAAGGCCTCGGCGGGTGTCGGCTTCGAACCCCCAGACGCCGAAGGCGAAGTCGTCGGGATCGATGCCGGCGCCGGCGACCTTCAGGCGTCCCGTCTCGGGATAGTTTCCGGTGAGCAGCGCCGGCATGAGCTGCGGATGGTCGCGCACCCAGGAGACCGCGTTCGACGCGCCCTCGAGTTCGACGACCGGTCGTTCGGCTTCGATCATCGATCGCATCAGGTCGCCGTATCGCGCGCGGAAGGCCTCGTGTCCCGCCTCGGTCGGTTCGATGTCCCGCTGGGCGAGGAGGTCTCGCCAGATCAGGGGATCCAGTCGGCCGGCGGTGTCGATGACCGAGAGGTCGTGATGATCATCGGCCGACCGGGGGGGGTAGAGCGACTCGAGCGCAGCCTGCATCGCGCGGAGTCCGACTCCGCGGCTTCTCAGCAGGGTGCCATCGATGTCGAAGAGGACGATCATCCCCGGAGTCTCCGAGCGGAGGGTCGTTCAGGCCACGGCGGTGCACACCTTGCCGGCGGCGTCGGCGAGGTCTTCGGCGGTCTGCATGGTCGGAATGTCCTTCTTCGCCGCCTCGAGGATGTCTCGGGCCGCGTCCACGTTCGTTCCCTCGAGTCGTACGACCAGCGGTACCTCGAAGCCGACCTCCTTGGCGGCTTCGACGATCGCGTTCGCGATGGTGTCGCACTTCATGATGCCGCCGAAGATGTTGACGAGGACGCCCTGGACCCGGCCGTCGCCCAGGATGATCCGGAACGCCTCGGTGACCGCCTCCTTCGAAGCGGAGCCGCCCACGTCGAGGAAGTTGGCGGGCTCGCCGCCGTGGAGCTTGACGATGTCCATCGTGCTCATGGCGAGGCCGGCACCGTTCACGAGGCAGCCGATGTTTCCATCGAGCGCGACGTAGGAGAGACCGGCCTCCTCGGCCCGCACCTCCGAGGGATTCTCTTCGGCCGGATCCTGCATGGCCTGGAGTCGTGGCTGGCGGAAGAGGGCGTTGTCGTCGAAGCTGAACTTCGCGTCGATCGCCATCACTCGACCTTCCGGCGCATCGTCGCTCGGGGGAGTGAGGATCAAGGGATTGATCTCGACCATGCTCGCGTCGAGATCCTCGTACAGCTTCGCCAACTTGACCATGATCGAGGCGGCCTGCCCGATCTGACGCCCGGTGAATCCCAGTCGCTTCGCGAGGGCTCTGGCCTGGAAGCCCTCGAGACCGGTAAGCGGATCGATGTGCTGTCTCACGATCGCGTCGGGATTCTCGTGGGCCACCGTCTCGATCTCCACGCCGCCTTCGGCGCTCGCGATCAGGGTATTGACGCCGGTCGTACGATCGAGCGTCACCGCGAGGTAGAACTCCTTCTCGATGTCGACACCCGCGGCGACGAGGAGACGCTTCACCTCGATGCCTTCGGGACCGGTCTGGACGGAGACCATGCGGTTGCCCAGCATGAATTCGGCGGCCTCCTTGGCCTCCTCCATCGATTGGATCAGCTTCACGAAGCCCGCCTTGCCTCGTCCTCCCGCGTGCACCTGCGCCTTCGTTACGACGAGCGTCTCGCCACCGGTGAACAACCGCTCCGCTTCCGCGACGGCGTCGGAGACGGTCTCGACCATCGATCCGGCGGGGACGGGAATGCCGGCGTCGGCGAGGAGTTGGCGGGCCTGGTACTCGTGGATCTTCATGGGGTGCTCGGCGTCGAAGAGGGGCGAAAATGGGAAGCCCCGGAGTGTACCCGGCCGGCCGACCGCCTTCAGTCACCCACGCCCAGGCCACGGTGGCGGTCGACCAGACGCTTGATCCCATCGGGATCGGGAACGTTGCGGATCGTGATGTCAGCCTCTCCGTCACCCGCCGCGGAGTCGATCTCCAGATCCCCGATTCCCACGACCCGCTGCCAGATCGACTGCGTGATTCGAAGGTTCCGGACGTGGACGTGCAGCACCTCCGAGGTGCTTCGCATCACGATGCCACGCTCGTCGATGGTCCGGTGCGTCGTGATTCGCAGGCGATCCCAGCGGTGTCCGAGGACGAAGAGCCACAGCATCCAGCCCAGGGCGACGAGGAGGCTGACACCGCCCAGCCAGCCAAGCCAGGCCGGCCAGTCACTGGTGCCGGTGAGCACGACGAGCACGACGCTCGCGATCGCGAGCCCGCCGCTGGAGACGCTCGCGATCGGATGGCCGCGGACGAGCGCCGGGCGCACGGTCCGGAGCAGGGTCTCCGCGGCGTCGCCCTCGTTCGCTCGGTCGATCGTCGCATCGTCAGCCACTGGTCGCCTCCTCACATCCGGGAATCGGTCATGCGGACTCGGGCCTCGAGTCACCGTCCGTTCCGATGATCAGGAATTGTCGTTCCGGTCGGTCCGGCCTTCCATCCATCGATCCGCGCAACGACCGCCCCATTCGCCGCTCATGGCCTCGCCTCGTTCGCTGTACCGGCCCTTGAAGCGGCCGGCGCGAATCGCCTCGACTGCCGTGATCAGTCGATCGACGTCCGACTCGTCGTTGTACAGGCCGATCGAAGCTCGGACCGCACCTTCCAAGCCGGCATCGGGGAGGACCCGTCGACTGTGGACGTGGGCGCAGAACCGCCCGTTCCTCACCGCGATTCCGAACTCCTCCCCCAGGATCGCCGCGGTCAGCATGTCCTCGTGTCCACGAAGGTTGAAGGGCACGATGCCGACCCGTTGGTCGAGAGACGCGGGGCCGTAGAGTTCGACGCCGTCGATGGCGTGAAGCCCGTCGACAAGACGTCGGAACAGATGCGTCTCATGCTCGCGGACCCGATCCATGCCGATCCGATCGAGGAAGGTGAGCATCTCCGCCATGCCCACCACGCCGCCGACGTTCGGGGTTCCGTACTGGTGACGGTCCGGGCTCGGGAGCCACGACGCGGTCTCCTCGTCCACCTTCGAGGCCACGCCACCACCGGGAATCACCGGTTCGGAAGCGTCCAACAGGGACTGGGGACCGACGAGGAATCCAGCGCCGAACGGCGCGTAGGCCTTGTGGCCCGCCGCGACGAGGAAGTCGATCGAGCCAGGTTCACCCGGGAGGCCCATGTCGATCGGCGCGTGGGCCAGGAGCTGTGCGGCGTCGACGCAGATCAGAGCGCCCGCTTCGTGCGCCATCGTCGCGATCTCGGCCAGCGGCGGCATCCATCCGGTCACATTGGCGGCGCCGGTCACGGAAACGAGCTTGATGCGGTCCGTGCGGAGCGCATCTCGAAGCGCGGCGAGGTCGAGCCGGAGGTCGTCGTCCAGGCCTATCCGAACGACGTCGCCGCGTCGTCGATAGGGGAGGTCGCCGCTGTGGTGCTCGAGATCGGTGACCAGGACCTTGCCCGGAAGCGACGCCGTGACGTGGGCGACCAGTTCGAGTCCCGCCGTCGTGTTCGGCGTGAATACCACGCAGTGTTCGGCCGCGGTCGCGCCGACGAACTCGCGGCAGGTTCGATAGCAGTCCTCGAATCGGAGGGTCGATCGACGCGCGAGTTGGTAGGTCGCTCGGTGCACGTTGGCGTACTCGTGTCGAAGGAACTCGCGCACCCGATCGATCACGAGGTCCGGGGGATGGGTGGTGGCCGCGTGGTCGAAGTAGGTCAGGGGGACCGTCGTGCCGTCGAGGACGCGAACCCGTTGCGTCGTGATCGCGAACGACTTCCGAATGGACTCCCAGCACTCGGGATCACAGGTCTCCGCGGCATCGGCGGTCGCGGTGACGAAGGTACCCCTCGGAGCCGCGGCGATGTCCTCGTCCGCGTTCCGCCAGGCGGTCATGCCACCCGCGAGGCTCCGGACGTCGGTATACCCCATGGTGCGAAGAGTCATCGCGGCGAGCAGACTTCGGCGTCCACTCGAACAGTAGAGGCAGATCGGGGTGGAGCGATCCTCCACCGTCGCCTGGATCTCCTTCTCGAGAACGCCTCGGGAGATCGTGGTCGCTCGGGGAATGATCCCGTCGCCCCACTCCTCGGCTTCGCGAATGTCGATCAGTAGGAGATCGCCGCGGGCGACCTTGTCGCGACAGGCCTCGACCCCGATCTCGGGGATCGTGGCCTGGGCGTCTTCGCAGAGGTCTTCGTAGCTGCGAGCCAGGTCGGTTTCGGACATCCCGACATGGTACCGACCTGAGTCGAAAGTTCAGCGCTGTACGAACTGTTGATCGATGTAGAGCGCGACGTAGTCGAGGATGCTGGAGGCCTCGGGGATCTCGGGGTTCGAGGTCGGGCCGTTGGGTTCGAATCGCATCCCTCGGAACCTCTCCACGGCGTCGGAGGTGCTCAGACCGTGCTGCAGAGCCAGGCTAAAGGCTCGACAGAAGCCCTGGATCAGTCCGGAGAGGGTGGAGCCCTCCTTGCTCATCTTGATGAAGATCTCCCCTGGCTGACCGTCCGCGAAGAGCCCGATGGTGAGGTAACCCTCGTGTCCGGCGATCGCAAACTTGTGGGTCAAGGATTTGCGAGTCTGTGGAAGGGGTTCTCGTCGTGGCTCGGCGATGGTCGTCATGGAGGAAGGCTCCCGATCAGAGATGCTGCGGATGGCGTTGGACAGCGTCCGTGGGCTCATGCGATAAAATCGCGCCCGACTACCCTATCGGCTCGCGTCGGTCCATGGCTCGAAATTCCACGCACAGGACAGGAATCGATCCAGAGTTCGATCCGGATCCTGGTGAGTGGAGTCGATCGGATCACCGACCGAGCGGTCCGGTTTCCATCCCTCGATCTCGATTCGGCCGTGGAGCGGCGAACGGGAGCCGGCCGGATCAGGCGTCGTCCGACGCGGTCTCCTCGGTGGCTTCCTCGGTCGCGGCATCGGCTTCCGGCTCGGCGCTCGCGGCCTTGGCGGGCTTTTCGATGAGTTCGCCTTCGTTGTCGAACTCCAACTCCTCGGTCTCATCCTCGATCGAACGGTCGGCCTCGACTCGGATCTGCACTTCCACCCGCATCTCCTTCTCGAACTGGATGACCACCTGGTACTCCCCGACCCGGCGGATCGGGTTGGCCAGACGGACGGCGCGTTCATCGACGGCGTGGCCGAGTTCGTTGAGCGCGTCGGAGATGTCGCGTTGGGTGACCGAACCGTAGAGGATGCCACGGTCGTTGCAGCTTCGGACCAGTGCGACGGCGGTGTCCTGAAGCGCCTCGATAATGCCGCGGCGGTCGGCGCGAAGGGTCTCGAGTTCCGCCATCGCGGCTGCCCGCGCGGCCTTGAGTTCCTCGATCCGTTCGTCGGTCGGAACCTCGGCGATCCCGAAGGGAAGCAGATAGTTCCGAGCGTAGCCGGGCTTGACGGTGACGACGTCGCCGACGATGCCGAGACTTTCGACGTTCTCGTTGAGAAGAAGGGTGACTTGACGGGGGGTCTTGCTTGCCATGGTGTCCTCGCTGTCCTCGAGTCCGTGAATCGGAGAGTTAGGAACGACGCCCACTCGCGTCGCCCCAGCGACCTGCGAATCGCAGGAAGAATCGAAGAGTATGACAGATCCTCGCGTCGGGGGAAACCCCCTTCACGCGAATGATCGTCAGGTTCGAAAATCGGTTCGGCGTCGATTCAGAACGGGATGTCGTCGTCCGAGACGGGCTGGTGGCCACCACCACCTCCGCCGCCGTCCTGGGCGGGCGATCCGGCCGACGAATACGAGCCACCGCCGCCTCCGCCGCCGGGTGCTCCGCCACCGTCGCGGCCGCCCACGAACTGGAAATTCTCGACCACGACCTTCAGCTTGGATCGATTCTGGCCCTGTTGGTCCTGCCAGGTGTCGAGCTTGAGTCGACCCTGGATGAAGACGGGGCGACCCTTGGAGAGGTACTGGGCCATGACTTCGGCCTGTCGTCCCCACGCCTCACAGTCGACGAAGGTGGTCTCCTCTCGCCGCTCCCCGTCCTTGGTCTGATATTGACGATTCATCGCGAGGCCGATGTTGGCCACGGCCTGGTTGGAAGGGGTGTGGCGCAGTTCCACGTCGCGAGTGAGATTGCCGAGAATAATGACTTGATTGAAACTGGCCATGGGGGCCTCCTTGATGAGTATTCAGGAAGTGTACGCCTCGGCTTTCCGGGTCTGTCCGTCGCCCACCAAAAAGCGACGGACCGTCCACAAGGGACGGTCCGAGGCGGTTCGTAGGGCGTTCCAGGTCGCGATCACGCGTCCGTGGGGCTCTCCTCGGTTCCTTCGGTGTCGGAAACCTCCTCGGCTTCCGCGGCGGGGGCCGCTTCCTTCTCGGCGGTCGCGGTGGCGGCGGCGTTCTTGGCCGCCTCCTCCTCGAGCGAGATGGCGGAGACCATCGGTCGGTCCGCGTCGGTGCCACGCTCCGCGCGAAGCTTGATCTCGTCCTCGAGCGCCTGGCGGCCGTTGGCGGCTTCGATCTCCTCCATGGGGACGTGCTCCGCCCGGACGATCATCGTCCGAAGCAGCATTTCGCTCAGGTTGCAGTCGCGTTCGATGCCCGCGATCCTCGATCGATCCGCCTTGAAGTAGATCAGGATGTACAGGCCTCGCTTGTTGCCCTTGATGTCGTAGGCGAGTCGTCGCTCGTCCCACTTGCAGATCGAGAGGAGCTCAGCCTCGGCTCGGTCGAGGAGCGACTCCACGTGCGCCACGGCGCCGCCGAGATCCGATCCGGCCGATTGGGGAAAGAGGAACATGCCTTCGTAGATGCTGATTCGCTGTTCGGTCATTGGGGGGTCCTTGTGGTGTCGACGCCGTCGAACCGCGACGCCTGTCGGGCGACCGATGTCGCCAGTGAGTGATCGGAGGGGTCTAGGCCGACGCCCTCCGGTTGAATCGATTCATGGCGGCTTCGAGTCCGTCGGCGGCCCAGGCCACGGCCGCTTTCGTGGCGGCCTCCAACGAGCTCTCCATCTCCGCCTGCTGTTCCTCGGTAAACCGACCGAGGACGTAGCTCTTGAGGGGTATCCGTCCCGGCTTGTCGATGCCGATGCGAAGACGGGGCCATGCGTCGGTACCGAGAAGTCGCGAGACGTCCGCCAGGCCATTGTGGCCACCGGCGCCTCCACCGGGCTTGATCCGGAGATCGCCGCAGTCCAGCGCGGTGTCGTCGACGATGACCATGAGGTCGTCGACCGGAGACAGCTTGTAGAACTTCACCGCCTCGGCGACCGCCTTTCCGGAGAGATTCATGAACGTGAGCGGCTTCAGCAGGAGCATCTTCTCGCCCTCGACGTCTCCTTCGAGCAGCAGGCCGGAGAACTTGTTCCGAGCCACCGCGGCGGAAGGGTCGACGCATCGGCGCGCAAGCCGGTCGATCACGTCGAAACCGACGTTGTGTCGGGTTCGATCGTATTCGGGTCCGGGGTTGCCGAGTCCTACTACGAGCTTCATGGTCCATCCCCGAGGGCTCAGCCCTCGGAAGTCTCCGCCCCGGCGTCGTCCTCGCCGTCTTCCTCCTCGTCGGAAGCGCCGACGGGTGCCTGCACGTGGATCACGAGGGTCTCGCCCGGAGTGGTGGCGACGACGCCGTCGGGCAACGTCAGATCCGAGACGTGCACGATGTCCTCGAAACCGTCGAGATCTACTCGAAGGTTCTCGGGGATGTTTCGAACGGCACACTCGACTTCGATCTCGGCGAGGTCGTGGACGACGTTGAAGCCGCCCTTCTTGCCGGCGGCGGGGGTGCCGTGGAAGTCCAGATGGATCAGGACCCTGACCTTCTCGTCGAGGTTCACCCGGGCGAAGTCGACGTGGATCACGTCGTCGCCCATGTATCCGAACTGCAGGTCCTTGACGAGGCACGTCTCGGTGTCGCCACCGTCGACGCTCAGGTTGAACACGTGGTTGCCGTGATGAAGGTGGGCCAGCGTCTCCTTCGCATCGACGCTGATCGACATCGGGTCGCTGCCGTGGCCGTAGACGATCGCGGGAAGGCGTCCGGCCTTGCGCAGCCGCTGGGCGTACCGGCTGCCATGCCGTTCACGCCGCTCGGCCGGGAGGGTGGGGGTTTCGTGACTCATTGGTGGACTCCTGTCGTGCTGTCATCGCCTCGTGGAACGACCTTCGAGCGGCGATGCTTGGTGTTGATATGGACTATCTCTTCGTGCCTGCGCCGCTTCTGAACATGGCGGAGACGCTTTGATCGTGATGGATTCGGTGGACCGCTTCGCCGAGAAGCTTGGCCACGCTGAGAGTGTTGGCCTTCGACGCGATCGGATCGAGTCGGGAGCCTCCTGGGATCGTGTCGGTGACGTTGACGGTCGAGATCGGACTGTCGGCGATTCGTTCCATCGCGATCCCGACCAGTACCGCGTGGGTGGCCGAGACGAGCACGTCGACTGCGCCTCGCTCGATCACGAGTCTGGCCGCTTCGCAGACGGTTCCGGCGGTCGAGATCATGTCGTCGAACATCAGGACGGTCCGCCCCTCGACCTCGCCGATCAGGTTTCGAACCACGACCTCCTGTCCCGACTGTCGACGCTTGTCGACGATCGCGAGGTCGCAGCCGAGGACGCTCGCGTACATGTTCGCGACCTTCACGTTGCCGACGTCCGGGGACACCACCACGATCTCGCCGAGCGAGTCGCGGATGCCCTTGAAGTGCTCGACGAACACCGGCGAGGCGCTCAGGTGGTCCACTGGAATGTCGAAGAAGCCCTGGATCTGTGCGGCATGGAGGTCCATGCACAGGACGCGGTCGGCGCCGGCCGCGGTGATCAGGTTGGCGACCATCTTCGCGGTGATGGGCACCCGTCCCTCGTCCTTGCGGTCCTGGCGGGCGTAGCCGAAGTAGGGGAT
>PKCT01000207.1 GCA_002862325.1 Phycisphaerae bacterium | reverse complement strand
GAGACGTCCTCCCAGACCGTCCGGTTGGCCACCGTCGGCCAGGGGCGGATGCCGGTCGCATCCGAGTGGCCCGCGTTGTGGATCCGGACGTCCCGGAAGGTCATTCGTTCGGAGTTCTGCAGCTCGATCCCGTCGAGCTCGACGTTCCAGGCGTGGAAGTCCTCGAAGGTGCTGTGCATCCGCGACACGTAGTCGTCGGTGAGGGTGGTGATGTCGTCGAACTGGGTGGTATGGACGTAGTAGAGGGCGAGACCCTTCGCCGCGGAGTAGGTCCGGTTCCCGCGGAACGACCGAAGGGGTACGAACCATGATCCGATCTGCTCCACTCCGGGGAGCAGGTCGCCGTCCGGGACGTTGGAGACCAGGAACATGTTCTGGTAGTCGAAGGGCGTCCCCACCTCGCGCAGGCCCTCCGTCCAGTAGATGAAGCCGTGTCCCGAGCAGCCGCTCGCCACGTTCCCGTCGACCACGACGCCGCCGCCATGAAGCCAGAATCCATCGCCCTGGAAGGCGAAGTCCTGCACGTCCTCGCGGATGTCCACCGCCTCGGTCTCCGGCGAGAGGATGGGTCGATCGGGATTGACGGTGCGGATCGCGATGTTGTCGATGAACGATCCGATCTCGTCCCCCGATTCGGTCTGGAACGCGCCGCCGACCACGTCGTAGGACACGTTGCCGACGAAATCGACGTTGCTCGAGTGGTTGACGTACGCCCAGCCGGGATTCTCCTCGGCGACGCACCCCTCGATCCGCGCGGGTTGGGTGGCCGAAGGATCGACCCCGCCTCGGTGGAAGTGGATGGCGTAGCGGCCACGGGGGTTGAGACCGGGCCCCGGCTCGGCGAGTTCGGCATCGAGGTTCGGGAACGACCAGTCGTCGAGCCGTCGCCGCTTGTCGGTTCGCCCCAGCCGCTCGAAGCGGACGTGGCGACAGTCGACGTCGTGGGTGTGCATGAACATCACGTGCCCGCGCCTCGCGACGGTCGACGCCTCCGATCGCACGATCACGTTCCGACTGAGATTCGCCACGTGGACCTCGAGGTCCGGCGACGGCGCCGCGTGGCTCCGAACGAGCGGACGGTCGACCTCGACCGAACGCCCGGAGACGGAGACGACGGTCCGGACCTCGTCGGTCGCGGGATCGAGCGGATCGACCCCCGTCACCACGATGCGATCGCCCACCCGCCAGCCGGTGGGATCCTCGACGAGACGAAGGATGGTGTCGCCGGCGAGGGGGTGGGGATCGACCGTCGTGAACGACCGCCGGACGCCGCCGTGCATTCGGACCGAGCCCATGCTGATCACGCCCCGCCCCAGCATCGATGGGTCGGAGGACCGATCGATTGGCCCGAAGTCGGGGAAGGAGAGCGACGCGCGACGATCCGACGGGATCGGATCCTGGGTATCTCCGATGACAAGCCCGCTGCCCGCGAGACCGACGAGGGTGCCGATTCGAAGCCCGGTGTCCACCGATCGATCGAAGACCAGCCCACCCTCGAGCCGCAGCGATCGATATCGGGTGTCGATCAAGCCGTCGACGGACACCTCGATCCCCGCCGGGATCCGGAGTCGCGCATTCTCGCCCGGCAGTACGCCTCCCCATGTGGTCGGGTCGGACCAAGGGCCGGAGACGATCGCCGTGTTGGTGACCTCGGAAAGAGGCACCAGTTCCATCGCGTTGGCGGACCGGGCATCGGCCGGCGGTACGAAGAGCAGGAGCGAGAGGAGAAAGGCCACCACCGCGTACGACGTCCGGCCAGCGTGCTCAAGAATCATGTATCGCTCCGATCCAGTATCGCTCCGATCCAGGCATCGGTCCCCGTTTCGAGCACGACGCCGCCCGAGAGGACTTGCCGAGTTCCACCTCGGCCCGATACGGGCCGACCTGCCGACGGGTCCCGAAATCTTCGCAATGGGCCCCGGAGCGACCTCCACCATCAGTGCGGGAGCGGGAAGCGCTCGCAGAACTGCCGGATCTCCTCGCGGACCTCGGCGCAGACGGTCTCGTCGCCGCCGGAGGCCATCACGCGATCGAGCCACGCCGCGACCTTCACCATCTCGGCCTCCTTCAGTCCACGGGTGGTGAGCGCCGGGGTACCGAGCCGGAGGCCGCTGGTCACCATCGGCGGCCGTGGATCGTTGGGGATCCCGTTCTTGTTGACGATGATTCCCGCCGACTCGAGCCACTTCTCCGCGTCGGCCCCGGTGAGCTCGGCGTCGCGGGGCTGGAGATCGACCAGCATCACATGGTTGTCCGTACCGCCCGAACACAGACGGTAGCCATGCTCCACCAGCGCGTCCGCGAGAGCCTTCGCGTTGGCGACGACCTGCTCGCTGTAGGCCCGGAATTCCGGCTTCAAGGCCTCGCCGAACGCCACCGCCTTGGCGGCGATCACGTGCATCAACGGACCACCCTGGCTCCCTGGGAAGATCTTCCGATCGATCTTCTTCGCGATCTCCTCGTCATCGGTGAGGGCGAGTCCTCCGCGCGGCCCGCGGAGTGTCTTGTGGGTCGTCGTGGTGACCACATGGGCGTGGGGAAACGGCGACGGGTGCACGCCGGCCGCGACGAGTCCGGCGATGTGGGCGATGTCCGCCATGAGATACGCGCCGACCTCGTCGGCGATCTCGCGGAAGCGCTTGAAGTCGATGATCCGCGAATACGCGGAGTAGCCGCAGATGATCAGCTGGGGCTTGCACTCGCGGGCGATCTTCGCGATCTCGTCGTAATCCAGCGTCTCGGTTTCGGGATCGAGTCCGTAGTCCACGATCTTGAAGAACGTTCCCGAGAAGTTCGGCTTCAGCCCGTGGCTGAGATGTCCGCCGGAGCTGATCGGCAGGCTCAGCACGGTGTCTCCGGGCTTCATCAACGCCATGAAGGCCGCGATGTTCGCGTTCGCGCCGGAGTGCGGCTGCACGTTGGCGAAACCGCAGTTGAAGAGCTTCTTCGCCCGGTCGCGTGCGAGATCCTCGACCGCGTCGTGGTGGACGCAACCGCCGTAGTACCGCTTGCCCGGGTAGCCCTCGGCATACTTGTTCGTCATCCACGTGCCGACGGCGTGCATCACGGCACCGGTGACGTGGTTCTCGCTCGCGATCAGCTCGAGCGTCGAGGACTGACGCTCCGCCTCGGCGACCAGGATGTCGGCGACGTCCGGGTCCGATTCGCGAAGCAGGTCGACGATGGAGCGACTGATCGGGTCGTGATCCAACACGGAGTTTGTCTCGGAGGAAGTCTGCGTCATGCCGTCAGTGTAGGTCCCCAGACGAGCAAGGAGGTGCCCGCCCGTCCCTGGTCGCTCCCTCTGGCCCGCGCTCGTCGGAACCGCTAGAGTCGGAGCGTGAGCTCCGGAGTCCATCTCATTCTGGAAACCTCCACGGGCGATTTCTATGTTCGTGGTGGCCCCGCTCGGTCGGTCACGACGGGATGGGTCGACATGCTCGAACCAGCCGCCCGAGACGCCCTCCACACCCCGCCGGCCGCCCCGCCGCCATCGCCGGCGGTGGTGGAAAACATCCGACGCGCGGTACGCGGCGAGGACGCCGATTTCCGCGATGTACCGCTCCCACCAGGGACACCCTTCCAACAAGCGGTGTGGCGGGCGACCCGCCGCATTCCGCGAGGTGAACTCCGAACGTACCTCGCGATCGCCGTTCTGGCCGGCCATCCCCGGGCCGCCAGGGCCGTCGGGCAGGCAATGAGCCGAAATCCGCAGCCGATCATCACGCCGTGTCATCGGGTTGTCCGACGCGACGGCATCGGCGGATTCGCCGGTGAATCGGAAGGTGGACCGAGGGTCTCGATCAAGAAACGACTGATTTCGATCGAAGGACCGGTATCGGAGTCAGGGACGAAAGCCCTCGATCGATCGACTTGAACGACAAATGGGGGTCGCATTCCTCGGTCGGTGGGATATTCTTCGGGAATGGGCGAATGGAGCGGTCGGCCCGTGCCGATACCGTCCTCATCGCTGGACTTGCGCGGCAGTCGCCGCTGGGCCACGCCCGCCCGTGGTCACTAGGAGATCTGATTCATGAAGCTCACGATGGTCGGTAGCGGATACGTTGGACTCGTCACTGGAGCGTGTTTCGCGGAGACGGGCAACGATGTGATCTGCTTGGACGTGGACGATGCCAAGATCGCGATGCTCAATCGCGGCGAAAGCCCGATCTACGAGCCCGGCCTCTCGGAGATGATCACCCGCAACGCCGCGGCCGATCGACTCGAGTTCACCACCGACAAGCTCGCGGCATACCGCGATGCGGAGGCGATCTTCATCTGCGTCGGCACGCCCAGCGACACCGACGGGTCCGCCGACCTCCAGTATGTGCTGCGAGTCGCGGAGGACATCGCCGATGTGATCAACCAGCTCGGCCCGGACCAGCCTCCCAAGACCGTCGTCGTGAAGAGCACCGTCCCGGTGGGCACCAGCCACAAGGTGCGCGACCTCATCCGGAGTCGGACCAAGGCACCGTTCCACATCGCCGACAATCCAGAGTTCCTGAAGGAAGGTGACGCGATCAACGACTTCATGAAGCCGGATCGCGTGGTCTGCGGCGTCGAGAGCGAGGGTGCCGAGAGCGCCCTCACCGAGCTCTACGAACCGTTTGTTCGACAGGGCAATCCCATCTACTTCATGGACGTCCGCAGCGCGGAGATGGTGAAGTACGCCTCCAACGCGATGCTTGCGTGCAAGATCTCCTTCGTGAACGAGATCGCGAGACTCTGCGAGTCCTACGGCGCGGACATCAAGAACGTGCGCGAGGGCATGTGCGCCGACCGACGCATCGGGAACCAGTTCCTCTATCCCGGCCTGGGATACGGCGGCTCCTGCTTCCCCAAGGACACCCTCGCGGTCTGCTCGATGGGTCGCGCCGCGGGCATGCCTTGCAAGCTCAACGAAGCGGTCCACGAGGTCAATCAGGAGCAGCGAAGCTGGTTCTGGGACAAGATCACGGAAGTCATGGGCACGGATCTCTCGGGCAAGACGCTCGCCTTCTGGGGAGTGTCCTTCAAGCCCAAGACCGACGACATCCGCGAAGCCCCTGCGATCGCTCTCATGAAGCGGGCGGTCGAAGCCGGTGCGAAGGTCAAGGCATTCTGTCCGGAGGGACTGCTCCACCTGGACAAGGAGTTCTCCGACGCGGAACACGCCGCGGACATGTACCAATGCCTCCAGGGAGCCGACGCACTGGTCGTCTGCACCGAATGGAACGAATTCCGCTCTCCAGACTTCGAGAAGCTCGCGGCGATGCTGGGCAACAAGATGATCTTCGACGGCCGAAACGTCTATCGGAGGCAGCAGATGGCCGAACTCGGCTTCACCTACGTCTCCGTGGGGCGTCCTCCCGTGATCGTATCCGAAGTCGGCACGACCTCCTGAACAACTCCTGCCGTCGAGATGCCGAGTCTTCTCATCGCCAAACCCGATGGTGAACTGATCCAGGAGCATCCACTGGCTCCGAGGGACACCGTCGTGATCGGCCGGAACGCGGACTGCGATCTCGTCGTCCGCAGCGATCGCATCAGCCGCCATCACGTGCTGATCTTCGAACACCATGGCCGCTGGTTGGCGGTGGATTTGGACAGCACCGCGGGGCTGGAGTTCGAAAACACACGGGTCGAGGTTCACGAGTTCACCGTCGACCGGCCCTGGATTCGGATGGGGCCCGTGATCATCTGGCTCGAGGACTGGGTTCCGGACGAGACGCGGACCATGCCTCCCAGACCCCCGATCCCGGAAGGGGTCGGCGCCGGCATGCCGATTCCGGGCCGCGACGCCGACGGCAATTCGTTCCTCAGATCGGCCCCGAACCCCCGACCGTTGTTCATCTACTTCCGCGACACCGGAAGTGGCGACAGTCGGCTCTTCGATTTCGCCGACGTCGACCGCGTTACCTTCGGGCGGGGAAGCGACTGCGATCTGGTGGTGAACGGCCCGGGAATCCTCGATCTCCACAGCATTCTGTACCGGGAGGGCGATCTCTGGAAGCTCCTCGACCTCCAACTGATGGACCGAGAGCAGGAACCGAACCGACGACGGCGAATTCGCATGCTCGACGGCATGCCGGTCAGTCTCGGTGATCTCCGGGGAACGGTCCTGGTCCCCGAGGGCGTCATTCAGGATGGAGTCGCGAACCTCCATCTCGGCGCGCGACTCACCCCTGAAAACACGGGATTCACTCCGCCGAATGGGCAGAACGAGCAGTGATTTCCGCCGCCGAACCGTCAAACCGCCAAAAACCCTGAAAAAATAGGCCATTCCGGTGATTTCACCCCGGGTTACGTATTGTCGTGGAACTCGGGGACCGCTAGATTCCCCGCGGAAACGCGGTGTTTTCCGACAAGAACCGCGTCACCTGCCCCCTTTTGCCGAAGGCACTCGCCTTCGGTGGAACCGACGGAGTGGTTCCGGGGCCCGCATGCAACGGCCGGATCCTACGAAGGACCGAGCCACCACAGGAGCGACGTTCCGAAAGATCGGATTCCGCCCAACGCCACAGAACGTACCCGGTGAAGACCGGCTCCTCTGGGCGACTCATGGCGAATTCCGGTTCGAGCAGCGTCGATGAGGACCACAATCATGGCCAAGAAGAAGACCACCCGCAAGAAGACCACCCGCAAGCCGGCCGCTCGCAAGACGACGGCCAAGAAGAAGACGGCGAAGAAGACGGCGAAGAAGACGGCGAAGAAGACGACCCGTCGTACGACGACGAAGAAGGCCGTCAAGAAGACTGCGACCATCCGTGGTTCGGCCGCGCCGCGAACCAAGAGCCAGATCTTCAACACCATCGCCGAAGCAACCGAAATGAACCGCAAGGAGATCACCGCGGTTCTCGGCGCTCTCGAGTCGATGATCGTCGCCGACCTCAAGAAGGGGACGGCCGTCAAGCTCATGGGCATGAAGATGACCGTGAAGAAGAAGCCCGCCACCAAGGCTCGCAAGGGCGTCAACCCCTTCACCGGGGAAGAGATGATGTTCAAGGCGAAGCCCGCCTCCAAGGCGGTCAAGGTCCGCGCGCTCAAGACGCTCAACGACCAGGTCTGATCCTCGACCGGATCGAACCGAACGACACCGAACGACCCCGATGGCCTCGCCATCGGGGTCGTTCACGTTCCGGCTTCAGCTGCGGCGGGACTCGATCGCCTCGATCGCCTCTCGAAGCGAATCGCCCGACGCCCGGAGCGTCGCGTCCGCCTCGGCGCGATCGAGATCGGGGAAGAACTCCAGGAGGATCCGCAGGCACCGATCCCGGAGCTTCTCGTTGGTCGCTCGCAGATCGATCATGCGTCCATCGCGGACCTTGCCCAGCCGAGTGAAGGCCGCCGTCGTCAGGGTGTTGAGCGCGATCTTCGTCGCGGTCCCGGCCACGAGGCGGGTGGATCCGGTGAGCGGCTCGGGCCCGGTCGCCAGATGGACGAGTCGGTCGCAGGCGGGACGCGCCTCTCCCAGCGCACAGCAGATCAACGCGGTGCGCGCACCTCGTCGCTTCGCATCGGCCAGGCCACCGAGAACCCAGGGCGTCGTTCCGCCCGCGGTCAGGCCGACCACCAGATCCCGCTCAGCGACGGAGATCGCCTCGAACTCCTCCACCGGACCCGCCACCTCGTCCTCCCGCCCCTCGCTCGATCGGCGCAACGCCGAATCGCCCCCCGCGATGATTCCAACCACCTGCGAGGGATCGGATCGAAAGGTCGGCGGGCACTCGGACGCATCGAGCACGCCGAGGCGGCCACTGGTCCCCGCCCCGATGTAGATCAACCGGCCCCCGAGTTTCAACGACTCGACCGCGAGATCGACGAGTCCTGCGAGAGAGGACGCCGCCTTCCGAACCGAATCCACGGCGCGATGCTGGTCCTCGACGAGGAACGCAACCATCTCGTTCGTGTCCATCCGATCGATGGGCGTGGCATGGTCATGCGGTCGCTCGGTCGCGATGTGCCCGCGATCGGGTGGAAGCCCGCTCGTCAAGGCGAGGCTCCCGCGGTCCTCGCCGCGTCCAGATGGTCCTGCAGGAAGGACCACTTGCTCGACCGGTAGGCGGGGCTCCAGATTCCGTGCCCGGAATCCGGGAAGAGCTGCATCTGGAACGGTCGATCCTTCGCCTGGAGTCGCTTGGCGAGCTGGAAGGTGTTCGAGGGATGGACGTTGTCGTCCTGCATCCCGTGGAGGAGGAGCAGCGCTCCTTTCAGCCGATCCGAGAGGCGGACGGCACTGCCGGCGTCGTAGCCTTTCCCGTTCTCCTGCGGAGTGCGCATGTAGCGCTCGGTGTAGATCGTGTCGTAGTTGCGGAAGTCGGTCACCGGCGCACCGGCGACGCCGGCGGCGAACACGTCCGGGTACCGCATCATCGCGAGCGCGGAGAGGTAGCCGCCGTAGCTGTGCCCGGCGATCCCCACCCGCTGGGGATCGATCTCGGGATGAGCCTCCAGAATCGCCTGGACGCCGGCGACCTGGTCGTCGAGATCGGGCCCGCCCAGCTTGAGATACGTCGCTCCCTCGAACGCCTTGCCACGCCCGGGCGTCCCGCGGTTCTCGATCTTGGCGATCGCGAATCCGAGCTCGCACTGCGAGTTGCCGGGCGACCAGCGATTCGCGGGCCCCCGGATCTCCGGCCCGCCGTAGACGTCGATGAGCAACGGATAGACCGCTTCGCCATCGCGATCGGCACCGCGTGGAAGATGCAACACCGCATGCAACGGGGTCTCGCCGTCGGCCGCGGTGAACCGCACGAGCTCGCCGCCTGCGAATCCAGCATCGCTGGGCGACTCGGAATCACCCGAGGCGAGCACCGCGATCTCCCGGCCGTCCTCGGCATACAGGACAGTCTCCGGCGCGTGGTCGACGGCCTGACGCACTGCGGCCACGACGCCTCCGTCGGGGGAAATCTGGAAGCGGCCATGGTTGAGATCGACGCTGGTGATGCGTCGCTCGCCCGAGCCGTCGAGGCCGACGCGGTGCAGCTGGTCGTTGAGCGGCGTTTCGCTGCTTCGCATGGCGTACCAGAGCACGCCCCGATCCTCGTCGACCCTCACGATCGACTCCGCCGCCACGCCCTCGGTCTCCGGGGTGGTCCCCGTGAGTGGATTGAGCAGCGTTCCATCGAGATGGCGAAGCTCGTACTGCTTCCAACCGGTTCGTTCCGTCTCCCAGATGAATCGCCGCCCATCGGCGAGGAATCGGAGCTCCGGACGATTGCGCTGCCAGGTGTCCTGGCGTTCCTCGAGGACGACCCGACTCTTCCCCGTCGCTGGATCGGCCGCCATCAATTCGAGGTGGTTCTGATGCCGGTTGGTCCGCCGAAACAGGAGCTCGCTGCCATCGGGCGTCCACTCGACCTGATAGACGTACTGCTCCGTCTCGGGTCCGACGTCCACCTCGACGATCTCTCCGGTCTCCACGTCGAGCACCCGGAGGCCGGCGATCGGATTCGGATCCCCCGCCTTGGGATACCGCTCGCGGGAGATCGACGTTCTCAGTTCCGACAACCCGTCGACCAGGTAGTAGTCGCGGGTCGGCGAGACGTCGAAGGCGTAGAACGCGAGGTGCCGGTCGTCGGGTGACCACCACATCGCGTCCGACTGATCGAGCTCCTCGCCGTACACCCAGCTCGCCGTGCCGTAGCGGATTGCCTCGGTCCCGTCGGTGGTGACGGGGATCTCGACGCCGTCCTCCCCGACGAGGACCACGTTGTGATCGACGTGACGGGCGGTCGTCCTGCCGTCGTTGGACTTCGTCTCGGTGCGTTGGCGGCCTCGCGCGGGCTGGGCTCCCCGTGGCCGACGTCGCGCCGCTTCCCTGGTACTCGAGCGTTCCGGAACCTCGTCCGCATCGACCTCGGTGAGTTCACCGGTCGCGAGGTCGACCCGCTTCCACCCGGCCCCTCGAACGAAGTAGGCGGCGGCGTCGTCGAATCGAATCTCGCCGATGATCCCGCCTCGACCCATGCGGCGAAGTTCGCGTTGCGCCTGCTCCGCGGCGCTCGCACCGGGGAGGTCGGCCATCGGCGTCCAACCCGCCGTCTGGCCATGACCGGCGTCGGTCCCAACGAACACCAGACACATGCAGGCGATGAGGATCGACCGGAGGCTTCTGGACATGCGGTGACTCCACTGGGCGTTCAGGCGATTCGACCGAACTCGCGGAATTGATCGAGACGCGACGCGATCGCATCCTCATCGGCACTGCGAATGCCATCGAGGCCGAACGCGCCGATCGTGAAGCTGGCCATGACCGTACCCCATGCGAGCGAGGCCTGGAGCGTCTTGAAGTCGTGGGCCCCACTCTTGGAGATATAGGCCATCATGCCGCCCGCGAAGCTGTCGCCGGCCCCGGTCGGATCGATGACCACGTCCGCCTCGGCCGGGAACGCTGGAATCACCGCCACGCCGTCGCGATGGACGAGAACTGCCCCATGCTCCCCCTTCTTCACGACCGCGAAGGTGGGGCCCAGCTCGAGAATCCGCTTCCCCGCGGTGACGACGTTTCGCTCCTCGACCAGGAGTTCGGCTTCGGAGTCGTTCAGCACCACGCCGTCGACCCGACCCAGGAGTTCCCTCAACTCGGCGTTGGCCACATTGATCCAGAGATCCATCGTGTCGCACACGGTGAGACGCCGTTCGGGCAGCATGTCCAGCATGCCGACCTGGACGCTGGGATGACTGTTGGCGAGGAAGACGATGTCGCTGTCGGCGAACGCCTCGGGCACCGCTGGAGGGGTCTCTTCGACCACGCCCAGATGCGTGAACAGCGTCTCCCGATGATTCATGTTCTCGTGGTAGCGACCACCCCAGCGAAAGGTCTCGCCGGACTCCCGGATCTCGAGGCCCTCCAGATCGATGCCGGGAAACGACCCGAGCATCTTCCGATGTTCCTCTGGCCAATCGGCGCCGACGACGCCGACGAGCCGGACCGGCGCGAGGTGACTGGCCGCGGCGGCGAAGTACGCGGCCGAGCCGCCCATGACCGACTCCGCGCTCCCCGTGGGGCCGTGGATGGTGTCGATCCCGATGGTTCCTGTGACGATCAGCATGAGCGGATCGTACGCCGGGGCCGGCGTTGGTGCCGAACGTGACCGTTCATCCTCAACCTCGAGAACCTCGAATCCGGACCGTCGATCCGATCAGCGATTCGTTCGCTCGGCCTGGACCCCGCTTCGAGCCCAGGAGAGGCCGATCGCCACGCCCATCAACGAACCGGCGGCGATGTCCATCGGCGTGGGAAGACCGAGCGCGGACTGGGTCCCGCGAAGCCAACCCGCGATGGTGTCCGTCCCGCCTCCGATCGCGTAGGCCTGACCGATCGCGCCGAAGACTACGGGGGCCGCGAAGATCAGAATCGGCTGCTCGGCCGGTGCCAGCATCCGCCCCCCCACGCCGGCGATGATTCCCCCGACCAGGCACGCGGCGATCATCTGCCCCTTGAGATCGTTCACGCCGAGCACCCAGATGGCGATCAGCATTCCGACGCCGGCGAGGCAGGATCGAAGGGCGACGCGGTTGAAGACCGCCGTGGGCCTGAACGCGTCCGCCGCGGACTTGTCCGGCTGCTCGGGAAGCGGCCCGGTGAATCGGAACAGAACGGCGATCATGATCAGGACGACGAATGCCCAGATCAGCGTCTCCATGGCGATCAGCACCGAACGGGTACCGTCGAACATCTGATCGAGATGGGTTCCACACTGCATCGAGAGCACGGCGATCCCCGCGCCGAGGACGAAGGCCCCGACCGCGGCGTTCAGGACCCGTCCCACCACGATCGCGATGCCGAGCGCGATCAGCAGGCAGACCGCGAGCGCAACGCCCCCCTGGACGGGCGTGAACGACTCCAGGACCGTCGGGCCCGCCACCCCCCGTACGGAGACCAGGCTTCCCGTGGCCAGAACCATGATCAACGCGGAGGCGAAGACGCCGAGCGTCAGGGTGGTGTAGCGGATGATCGCGTCTGTCATGCGAGCATTGAATCCCGTTTCACGCCGATGAGCAAGTCCCGGCCGATCGGTATCATGCGGTCGACGAAGTCCTGGAACCTCCCCATGTCGACCCCGAGTTCAGTCACCGTCGTCCTCGACGGCTCGCCACTCACCATCGCCGAGGTGGTCGAGGTCGCCCGCCACGCCGCTTCCGTGGAACTGTCGGAAGCCGCCAGGGGCCGCATGACCGCCAGCCGGTACGCGGTCGAGGACCTGGCCGCGGGCGCGAACCCGATCTACGGTCTCAACACCGGCTTCGGTTCGCTCGCCCAGGTCCGGATCGACGGTGAGAAGCTCCAGGAACTGCAGACCAACATCGTTCGAAGCCATGCGGCCGGCGTCGGGGATCCCCTGCCCGACGATGTCGTGCGCGGCATGATGGTCGTGCTCGCCGCCAGCCTCGCGCGGGGTCTGAGCGGCGTCCGTCCCGTCGTGGTCGAACAACTCATCGGAATGCTCGAGCACGATCTCAGCCCGGAGATCCCCAGCCGCGGTTCGGTCGGCGCCTCGGGCGACCTCGCCCCGCTCGCGCATCTCGCATCGGCACTCATGGGGGAGGGCCTGGTTCACCGCAAGGGCAATCCGCTGCCCGCGCTGGACGCCCTCGAACACGCGGGCCTCGCCCCTCTGCGGCTCGAGGCCAAGGAAGGTCTGGCTCTCCTCAACGGCACCCATTTCATGACGTCGGCCGGCTGCATGGCGTTGCACGACCTGGATCTCGTCTTCCGGGCCGCGTCGATCGCCACCGCGATGAGCATCGACGGCTGCAGAGCCAGTCATGGTCCGCTCGCGGATCAGATCCACCAGGCCCGTCGGCAACCCGGCCAGATCGAGGTCGCCGCGAACCTGAGGCGAATTCTCGACGGTTCCACCATCGTCGCCGCCCATGCCGAGAACGACCCGCGAGTCCAGGACCCCTACTCCCTTCGAGCAGCGCCCCAGGTCCTGGGTGCGGTTGCGGACAGCCTCCGCATGGTCCGGTCCACCATCGAGTCCGAGCTCGGCGCCGTGACCGACAACCCACTCGTCTTCATCGACGGACCGGATGGTCCCGTGATTCGATCTGGAGGCAACTTCCACGGCATGCCGTTGGCGATTCAACTCGACCACCTTCGAATCGCCACGACCCATCTGGCCGGCATCTCGGAGCGACGGGTCTACTGGGTCCTCTCCGGTCACGACGAGCACAACCCGGTGACGCCCTATCTGGCCAGCGATCCTGGATTGCAGAGTGGACTCATGATCGCCCAGTACACCGCCGCGGCCTGCACCAGCGAACTCCAGACGCTCGCGAATCCGGCGAGCGTCGCCAACATCTCGACCAGTGCGGGCATCGAGGACTACAACTCGATGGGCGCGACCGGCGCGCTCCTCACGCTGCATGCGGCGACCCTGGCTCGAAGCGTGGTCGCGATCGAGCTGCTGGTCATGGCCCAGGCGATCGAACACCAGAGACCGCACCTCAGCGGCGCGGTGGTCGAAGAGGCGCATCGGAAGATTCGCCAGCGCGTCCCCGCCCTGACGGCGGATCGCACGCCGGCCCCCGACATCCGAACGGTCGAGACCATGATCGGCGAAGGCGAGCTGGATCTCTGACCCCGTCGTCGAGGACCTCCGTGCACCAATCGAGATTCCGGACCACGAGTTCCGATGATCAAAGATCTCGACGATATTTCCAACCGGATCGAGGTTCGCTCCTACAATCCCCGCATGGAGACTGACACCCAGACCCGGACCATCCGCGCCCCGCGCGGCGCTACCCTGACCTGCCAGACCTGGGCGGCCGAGGCCGCCATGCGGATGCTCATGAACAACCTCGATCCCGAGGTGGCGGAGCATCCCGAGAAGCTCGTGGTCTACGGTGGACGCGGACAGGCCGCTCGGACCTGGGCGGACTTCGACGCGATCGTCGCCACCCTTCGACGCCTCGCCCCCGACGAGACCCTGCTCGTCCAGAGTGGACGACCGGTGGGTGTGGTCCGGACCCACGAGGACGCGCCGAGGGT
>PKCT01000253.1 GCA_002862325.1 Phycisphaerae bacterium | reverse complement strand
GCGTCTCGAGAATGCGGTCCGTCCGTCGCTCCTCGGTTCGAGCGATGCCGACCAGGACGTTCGGCAGGGTGTTGGCCGCCTCTCCGACTTCGATCATCTCGATCACATCCTCGCCGAACAGACCGCTCTCGTTCAGCGGCGAGGCGAGGGTGGCCCCCGCGCCGACCTCTTCGGTCGCCCGATCGATCGCGGCCATCAGGAGTGGATTGCCCGTGGTGGACCGACTGATCCGCATCGCGTTGAGCACCGGAATGCCGTTCTGCAGGAGCGTGCCGAGCATCCGCGTGAAGCGAGCGACCGCCAGCGATCGCACAAGATTGCCGTAGAGCGGGATTCGAAGCGCGAACGTCGCGGTCGCCGTCTCGACGTCGGGACGGCCTCGGATCGAATACCAGACGATCACCAGCCCTCCGCCCGCCACCAGCAGATAGGGCCAGCCCACCAGCAACACGTCGGACGCGGAGAGCAGGATGCGGGTCGCCAGAGGAAGCTCCGCACCGTCGAAGAACGTCGCGAACTTCGGAACGAAGAAGACCAGGGCCGCGACCACGATACCCACGCCCGCCAGAACGAGTATCGCCGGATAGATGAGGTTGCCCAGGACCGTCGACCGTCGCTCCGCCTGATGTTCGAGAAACGCACCCAGTTCACCGAGCACGTCGCCCAGGAAGCCACCACGTTCACCGGCGTCGATCATCGCGATGTGGACCTCGGGAACGCCACCAACCTGTCGCATGGCCTCGGCCAGACGGTCGCCATCGGCGACGCGATCCGCCACCCGCTCCATCGTGCCGGCGAGTCGCGCATGGGATTTGCCGCGCCCCAGGAGTCTGAGCGCCCGCAGGAGCGGCACGCCGGCGCCGAGGAGATCGGACATCTGCAGGTATGCGGCGGCGAGTCGACGTTTGGGCAGCATGCGCGAGCCGGCTGGATTCGAGGTCGCCTCGCGAATGCTCACGGGGGCCAGGCCGCGGGCCTGCAAATCGCTCACGACCGCGCCCCGACTGGAACCCTCGATCCGGCCATCGATTCGTCGCCCCGTCTGATCCTTGGCTCGATACGCGAAGACCGCCATGTGGCCACTGTACCCAGCGACCGAAATCGGTCATAGACCTTTCGAACGATCCCGGCTCAACGCCGCCGCCTGCGAAACAGGGCAAGCGAACAGGTCATGACCATCGCGGCACCCGGCCCCGGCACCACGGTGGGCCCGAACGCCGATTCGAGTCCGACCGTCACCGTGAACCACTCGGGGGTCGGCGACACCTCGTTGAGGCGAAGGAACATGTCGGCGAGCATCTCGTAGTCTCGCAGAATCATGCCGCCGGCCAGATCGTCGTCCCCCGGCGCGATGTCGTCGAAGATGTCCAAGGTGGCGTCTTCGTCCTCGCCGCCACCCTGAACGTCGTCCTCCATCTCGCCACCAACTTCCTCCGAGGGGCCGTCGTCATCGCCGGACCCCGGATCGGAATCGTCTTCCACGCCACCGCCCTCGTCGTCGAAATGCGGCGGCATCCAGCCATCGAGCCACATGGTGAGATTGCCGTTCTCGCCGAGGGAGACCCACCATGGCGCCGCGTCCCCACCGCCATAGTCCACATCGACCACCGCGACCTCGGCCGCCAGTTCCTCGCTCGTCGAGTCCCAGTACCGCTGGTTCGGGCCGTCGTAGGTGTAGACCGAATCGACGTAGCTCGGCAGACCGGTCACGGCGAAGACGTCGATGTCCGCGCCGGGATCCGCATGCGCGTTGTAGAAGTTGTTCCCGGGGTCGCTGATCGTGATCCAGGAGATGCTCTGGCCGGGAAACATGCTGAGCAGGCCGCGTAGATCCACCGTCGCGACCGTTCGAAGGTGGTTGACACCGTCGATGTCCGAACCGAGAAGATGGCCGTAGTCGCCGACGTACTCGTAGTCGCTGGTCCCCGCACCGAATCGAAACTGACCGATCTCGATCACGTCCGCACAGGTGATCGAGGTTGTCGCCGCCACCGTCAGCGCGGTCAGGATGCTGCTGCTCTTCATGTCTTCGCCTTTCCCTGCATGCGGTCCATCGAGTCGAACCCCCGACGTACGATCGACCGCTCCGATCACCATGCCACCGCTTCACACCGGGGCAACCGCCCTCGCACCCGAAGCCCTGCGCGGGGTGGGGTCGTGCCGTCTGCAACGACCAGACCCGGGGTCGCCGATTCGATCGTGCGGGTCGTAGGGGTTGGCTCACCGGCTAGCATGCCCGTATGAAGGTCGTCAGTCTGCTTCCATCCGCCACCGAGATCCTCTGCGCCGTGGGGGGCGAGGATCTGCTCGTCGGCCGGAGTCACGAGTGCGACGTGCCCCGTTCCGTCGCGGATCGACCGGTGCTCACCGCGGCTCGGACCACCGGTTCCAGCAGCCAGGACATCGACCGCGAGGTTCGGGCCATGCTCGAAGCCGAGGACGACCCGAATCCAAGCCTCTACCACCTCGACGTCGACGGACTCGTCGGACTCGCACCGGATGTGATCCTCACCCAGGACCTCTGCGAGGTGTGCTCGATCGATCTCAAGACCGTTCGCGGCGCGGCGGCTCGCATGGACCCCTCACCGACGATCGTCAGCCTGAATCCCGATTCGGTCTGGGACGTGTTCGACGATCTCCTTCGGGTGGGCGAAGCGGTGGGCCGGTCCGCGGAGGCGCAGGAGGCCATGGTCGCGGCCCGCGAAGCGTACTGGTCCGCCGTCGACTACGTGAATCCCTATGTTCCGGGACCCGAGATCCTGTTTCTGGAGTGGATGGACCCACCGTTCGTGGGCGGACATTGGACACCGGCGCTCATCGAGCACGCCGGAGGTCGACACTCCCTCAACGCCGCGGGAGAGAAGAGTCGGGTCGCCACCCCCGAGGAGATCGTCGAGGCCGCACCCGATCGAGTGGTGATCTGTCCGTGCGGCTATCGACTCGACGACATCCGCCGCGAACTCGACGCGCTGCGACGACAGGAATGGTGGCCGACCCTGCCGGCGGTCCGCGATGCGAACCCGAACGCGATCATGCTCGTCGACGGCAATCTCATGTTCAACCGGCCGGGTCCCCGGCTGGTCGACGCCTTCCGATGGCTCGTATCGTGGATCAACGACCGTCCAGAACTCCTGCCTCCTGACTTTCCGGCCGTTCCACTCCCAAAAGACTGAGTCGGACGGGACCGCCGATCCCATCACCCTCGGCTGCAAGAACGGCAGTCCGATGATGCATACCCCCCTGCGAAGCCCCTCCTATCGCCGGTAAACCCCGATCCACTCGAAGGTGACGATCGGCACGGAGGTTGCTCCTGTCCTCGATGGGCGTTACGAAAAAGAGACCGCCCGGAAGGAAGGTACGAACATGCAAATGGACCGATTCACGACCCTCGCCCAGGAGGTGCTCGCCACCGCCCAAAGCGCTGCGACGGGTCGACAACACGCCGAGCTTTCGCCGCTGCACGTGCTTGCCGCCATGCTCGAGGATCGCCAGGGCGTCGCCGGCTCGATCCTCGCGAAGGCGGGCGTCCAGTCCGAGCGGGTTCGCGACGTGGCCGAAGCGGAACTCGCGCGACGCCCTCAGGCGTCGGGAACCCAGCCCCGGACCGCACCGGGCCTCATTCAGACCCTGCAGGCCGCCGAGAAGGAAGCGAAGTCCCGCGGCGACGCCTACATCTCCACCGAGCATCTGCTCCTCGCGCTCTTCGACGTTTCCAGTGACGCCACCGAGGTCCTCACCTCGTGCGGAGCGAGCCGCGATGCTGTCGCGAAGGCGATCGAGGAGATTCGAAAGGCCTCCGGTGTGAGCCAGGTCAACGACCCCGGCGCCGAAAGCAATCTCGAGGCGCTCAAGAAGTATGCGATCGACCTGAACGAACGCGCCGCGGCCGGCAAGATCGACCCCGTGATCGGACGCGACGAGGAGATCCGTCGATGCATGCAGGTTCTATCGCGTCGGACCAAGAACAATCCCGTGCTCATCGGAGAACCCGGAGTCGGCAAGACCGCGATCGCCGAGGGTCTGGCGATCCGGATCGTGAACTCGGACTGCCCCGAGTCGATGCGACACGCCCGGATCATGGCCCTCGACGTCGGTCAGCTCCTCGCGGGCGCGAAGTTCCGTGGCGAGTTCGAGGAACGCCTCAAGGCGGTGCTTCGCGAGGTCGCGGCGAGCGAGGGATCGGTGATCCTCTTCATCGACGAGCTCCACACCATCGTCGGCGCAGGCCAGGCGGACGGTGCGGTGAGCGCCGGGAACCTTCTCAAGCCCGCGCTCGCCCGCGGCGAGCTTCGATGCATCGGTGCGACGACCCTCGACGAGTACCGACAGCACATCGAGAAGGATCCCGCGTTCGAACGACGATTCCAGCCCGTGTTCGTCGGTGAGCCGAATCTCGAGGACACCATCGCGATCCTGCGCGGACTCAAGACCCGCTACGAGGCGCATCACGGCGTGCGGATCCAGGATGGTGCGCTGGTCACCGCCGCGCGACTCTCCGACCGCTACATCAGCGACCGCTTTCTGCCCGACAAGGCGATCGATCTTCTCGACGAGGCGAGCTCCAAGCTCCGAATCGAGAACGACTCCATGCCCACCGAGCTCGACGAGCTTCGAAGGCGCATCATGCAGCTCGAGATCGAACGCGAGGCGTTGAAGCTTGAGAAGGGCAAGGACGCCGGTGCCGAGAAGCGTCTCGACGCGATCGTGGAGGAACTCGCCTCGCTCGAGGAGCGGAACCAGGGGCTCACCGCCCAGTGGGAGGTGGAGAAGGGCGACCTGGATCGGATCCAGGAGGTGAAGGCGGAGATCGATCGCAAGCAGACTGAACTCGACCAGGCCAAGCGGCTCGGCGACTTCGAGGCGGCCAGTCGAATCCAGTACAGCGATCTTCGTCGGCTCGACGACGACCTCCACGCGGCCGAGACCGCGCTGCGCGAGCGGCAGGAAGCGGGCGAGGCGCTGGTCAAGGAGGAGGTCGACAGCGAACAGATCGCCGCGGTCGTGGCTCGCTGGACCGGCATCCCGGTCGATCGACTCGTGGAGGGCGAACGAGAGAAGCTCCTTCGGATGGAGGAGGTCCTCGAGGATCGCGTGGTCGGACAGGACGACGCCGTGCGGGCCGTGAGCGAAGCGGTGCGACGAAGTCGCGCCGGACTCGGCGAAGCCAGTCGACCCATCGGCTCCTTCCTGTTCCTCGGGCCCACCGGGGTGGGAAAGACCGAGCTGTGCAAGGCGCTGGCGAACTTCCTCTTCGACACCGAGGAGGCCATGGTCCGGATCGACATGAGCGAATACATGGAGCAGCACGCGGTCGCCCGCCTGATCGGAGCCCCTCCGGGATACGTCGGGTACGAGGAGGGCGGACGGCTGACCGAAGCGGTTCGGCGTCGGCCCTACGCCGTCATCCTCTTCGACGAGATGGAGAAGGCGCACCCCGACGTGTCGAACGTGCTTCTGCAGGTGCTCGACGACGGACGTCTGACCGACGGTCACGGACGTACCGTCGACTTCTCCAACACGATCGTGGTGATGACCAGCAACATCGGATCCTCGAACATCCTGGAGATGACCGACAACGGCGCCGGCCACGAGGAGATCGAGGCCCACGTGAAGGACATGCTCAAGCAGCATCTCCGACCGGAGTTGATCAACCGGATCGACGATACGGTGATCTTCCATCAGCTCGGAAGGGAGCAGCTTGCCGGCATCGTCGGCATCCAGCTCGATCTGGTGCGGCATCGCCTCGCGGATCGCGACCTGCATCTCGAGGTGTCCGACGACGCGAAGGCGGCGCTCGCGGCCGAGGGCTTCGACCCGCAGTTCGGTGCCCGTCCGCTGAAGCGGGTCATCCAGCAGCGGATCGAGAACCCGATCGCCACCCGGATCCTCTCCGGCGTGTACGAGGAGGGCGACACCATCGAGGTGACGGCCACCGGCGAGCAGTTCATCTTCGACCGTCGTCCGGCTCCCGAGCCGGAGGTCGAGATCGTGGAGCCCGAGGTGGTCGAGGACTGACCTCGACCGCTTCGGCTTGCGACTCCATCATCGGTCGACCTCGGAAGATCAGCTCGCGGGCTTCTCGTTCGGCGCGGCGTCCTCGTCCTTCACGGAGGAGAAGCCGACCTTCTCCCGCAGGTACTCGACCACGACGTAGATCACCGGCACGATCAGGAGACTGAGGACCGTCGAGGCGATCATGCCGCCGAGCACGGTGGTGCCGATCGAGTGCCGAGCGTTCGCGCCGGGGCCCGAGGCGAAGACGAGCGGCAGCACGCCGAGGATGAACGCGAAGGCGGTCATGAGGATCGGTCGCAGTCGCAGACGCGCCGCTTCCATGGCCGCTTCGACGATCCCCATGCCCTTCTCGCGAAGGTCCTTGGCGAACTCCACGATCAGGATCGCGTTCTTCGCCGCGAGTCCGACGAGCATGAGGAGGCCGATCTGGCCGTAGACGTCGAGCGGTATCCCTCGGATCTCCAGCGCGAGGACGGCGCCGAGCACGGCGAGCGGAACCGAGAGCAGGATGATGAAGGGCATCGTCCAGCTCTCGTAGAGAGCGGAGAGGACCAGGAACACGATGATGAGGGAGAACGCGTAGATGAAGATGGCCGCCTTGCCCGCCTTCAACTGCTGGTACACCGTTCCGGTCCACTCGTAGCCCCAACCGGCGGGTTCGAGCAGCTTCTTCGCGACCTCCATCATCGCGATGACCGCCTGGCCGCCGGAGTAGCCCGCGGCCGGGCCGCCGATCACCTGGGCGGACTCGTACATGTTGTAGTGCTGGATGTTGAGCGGTCCCGAGACCTCCTCCAGCGTCACGAACTCCGCGAGGGGAATCGTCCCGCCGAACTTGCTTGACACCCGAAGGGCCAGAACGTCCTCGAGATTGTTTCGGTACTTCCCTTCGGCCTGGAGATCGACGTCGTAGACCTGGCCGTACTTGTTCCAGTTGTTGACGTAGTAGCTGGCGAGCTGGACCTGGAGCGTCTGGAACACGTCCTCCATGGACGCGCCGAGCTGCATCGCCTTCACCCGGTCGATGTCCATCTCGACCTGGGGGTAGTCGATGCGAAGATCGCTCAGAAGCTTGCCTTCGCCGATCGCGGGGTTCGCCTCCGCCTCCTTGATGAACTCCGCGACGATGTTCGCGAGCGCGACCGAGCCCTTGTCCAGAACGTCCTGGATCTCGAACTGGAAGCCACCCGTCGAGCCGAGGCCGGGAATCGGCGGCGGGTTGATCGGCAACGCCACCGCGTCGGGGATCATCGCGAGTTCCTTCCGCGCGATCTCGAGGAGCTCGGGGATCTGCATCTTCGGATCCGCGGCCCGCTCGTCCCATTCCTCGAGAATCGCGAAGACCACGCCCGTGGACATGTCGGAGTATGCGTCGATGAAGTCGTATCCGGCGACGGTGTTGACCAAGCCGACGCCCGGCGTCTTCAGAAGGATCTCGGCCGCCTGGTCGCACGCCGCCTGGGTTCGATCCAGGGATGATCCACTGGGCGTCGCGATGAAGACGAAGAACCACCCCTGGTCCTCGCTCGGCACGAAGCCCGTCGGCGTGTCGCGGGTGCGGTTGACGGTCACGAACAGCAGGCCCGCGAAGATCAGGAGCACGACCACCCAGAGCCTTCGTCCCATGACGCCGACGAGCCGGCTGTAGCCGGTCGACGTCTTGTCGAACGCGTCGTTGAACCATCGGAAGGGTGCGATCCGGTCCTCACGCTTCGTGTGCTTGAGGATCACGCCGCAGAGGGCGGGACTCAGGCTGAGCGAGTTGATCGCACTCAGACCCACCGAGAAGGCGATGGTGAGGGCGAACTGGTTGTAGAGCTGACCCGCGATGCCGGGGGTGAAGGCGGTCGGGACGAACACCGCCATCAGCACCGCGGTGGTGGCGATGATCGGTGGAGTGACCTCCTTCATGGCGGCCATCGCCGCGTCCCTTCGGGAAAGTCCGGAATCGAGCTGGCGCTCCACGTTCTCGACCACCACGATCGCATCGTCGACCACGAGACCGACGGCGAGGACGAGACCGAGAAGGGTCAGGGTGTTGATCGAGAAACCGAAGGCCGCCAGGACCGCGAAGGTGGCGACGAGGGACACCGGGATGGCGATCACCGGAATGACCGTGGTGCGCCAGCTCTGAAGGAAGACGAACACGACGAGGACCACGAGGCCGATCGCCTCCAGCAGCGTGATCACCAGCTCCTTCATGCTGGCCTTCACGAACGTGGTCTGGTCGTAGGTGATGATCGGCGTCACCCCGTCGGGGAACCGGTTCTGCGCTTCCATCTTGTCGAGATAGTCGCGCACCTCCTCGACCACCGCGAGGGCGTTGGCGCCGGGACGCTGGAAGATGCCCAGGAGGGCCGTCGGCTCGTTGTTGTACGCCACGCTCGCGGAATACGAGTCCGCGCCGAGCTCGGCGCGACCGATGTCGCGGACCTGGACCACCGATCCGTCGTCGCCCACCTTGACGACGATGTCCTCGAACTGGGCCGGCTCGCGGAGCTGGCCCAGCGTCTTGAGCTGATAGGTGAAGGCGACTTGATCGGGGACCGGCGGCAGTCCGATGATGCCCGCCGCCACGTCGGTGTTCTGCGCCTGTACGGCGCTGATGACGTCCGCCGGCGTGATCTCCAACGTCGCCATCTTGTCCGGATCCAGCCAGATCCGGATGGCGTACTCCTTGAGGCCGAAGTTCGTGACCTGACCGACTCCGGGAAGTCGGGCGATGGGATCGTAGAGGTTGATCTGCGCCCAGTTGCCCAGGAACGCCTCATCGTAGATCTTGTTCTCGTCGTAGAGGGTGAGCAGAAGCGTCGGCGTGCTCTGCGTCTTGGTGATCGCGACCCCGGAACGCTGCGTCACTTCCGGGAGCTGTCCCAGCGCCGTCTGGACCTTGTTCTGGATGTCCACCGCACCGATGTCGACGTCGTATCCGACGTCGAAGGTGACGGTGATCGCGCTCGATCCGTTCGCGGTCGAGTTGCTGGACATGTAGATCATGCCCTCGACGCCGTTAATCTGCTCCTCGAGAGGCGTCGTGATGATGCGACCGACGACTTCGGCGCTCGAACCGGGATAGTTCGCCGTGATCGTGACCGTCGGAGGGACGATCTCGGGGTACTGCGAGACCGGCAGACTCCTGATCGACGCGACACCGACCACGACCATGAGAATCGCGATGGAGCAGGCGAAGATGGGTCGCGAGATGAAGAACTTGCTCACGAACCGGCCTCCGTCGACGCCGCACGGGCCGAATTCACACCGAACTCAGTCACTTGCGATCTCCCGAGTGGGGTCGACCCGCGGCGGGATCGTGGCTCGTCGCCTTCGCGGTGGGCGAGACGCCCGCATGATTGCCGGGACCCTTCTTGGACGCCTCCACCTTCGCCGAGGTCTGCTTCATGAACTTGTCGAGGGTCTCCGTCGTCGGCGCGACCTCGCGACCCGTCCGAAGTTCGAGTGGGATCGGCGTGCTTCCGACGACCTGGGTACCCGCCTTGATTCCCGTGATGACGCGGAGTCCCTTCCACTGCGTTCCCGCCTTCACCGGCGTGCGCACCAGTTTTCCGGCCGATACGGTCCAGACGTAGACGCTCTGCGGATCGACCTGGATCGCGACCTCGGGCACCACGATCTGGTCCTTCTGCATCCCCAGATCGACGACCACGTCGGCGGCGAGGCCGGGTACGACGCGAAGATCGGTGTTGGAGAACTGCGCCCGAGCAACGAAGGTCGAGGTCGAGCTGCCCGCGACGTTGTTCACGAGGTCGAGCTTGCCCTCGTAGGTCCGCGTCCCGGAGGACTCGGGCAGGGTGATGGACACCGAGATCTCGTTCTTCGGCCAGACCGCGAGGAAATCGGCGACCTGGCTTCCCGCGGGCTCGAAGACGACCCGCATCGGATCGAGCTGGACGATGCTGGCGAGATCGCGGGTCCCCCCATCGGCGCCGACGAGGTTGCCCACGTCGACGAAACGCTCGCCGATCCGTCCGGCGAACGGCGCACGCACTTCGGTGTAGGACAGGTTGATCTCCGCCTGCAAGAGATCCGCGCGGGCCGCGAGGAGCTTGCCCTCGGCCGACTGGAGGTCGGTGGCGTACTGGTCGAGCTCCTGGGCGGAGATCGCGCCGCTATCTGCCAGCGGATCGTTCCGCTCGAAGTCCAACCGGGCCAACTCGACCGCGGCTTCGGCCTGCTCGACCGCGCCTTCGGCGGAGAGCACCGCGGCCTCGTAGGGAGGCTGCTCGATCACGAAGCAGATCTCGTCGGCCGCGACGTCCATCCCCTCTTCGAAGAGTCGCTCCTCGAGGAAACCCGTGATGCGGGCGATCAGCGTCGCCTCCATGATCGCCTGAGTGCTGCCGGGGAACCGACGAAGGTCGGGGATGTCCTTCTTCTCCGCCTTGATCACGGTGACGGGGAGGGGTTCGGGCTTGGGCGCCTTGGGAGCGTCGCCGCCACAGCCACCCAGCATTCCGGCCATCGCTACGGCACACGCTGAGACCGCGATTCGACCAGTCATCCACGTTCCTCCTCGGATTCGGGCATGTCCGCGAAGGTCCTCGTCGGATCTTCGCGAATCTCCCAGGCACCACCCAGCGCCTTGTACAGGCCGACGACATTGGACGCGACTTGCCCCTCGGCCTGAGCAAGCTTCTGCACCGCCTCGAGCGCCAATCGCTCGACCGTGAGCAGGTTCTGAAGATCATCCCGGCCAGCCTCGTAGCGGGCGAGCGCGAGCCGCTCCGCATTGCCGTAGGCGTCGACCGCTCGTTGAAGTCGATCCCTCTCGTCGATGGTGGAGGCGTACGCGATGATCGCGTTCTCGACCTCGCCGATGGCACCGAGGACCGTCTGCTCGTACTGCAGCAGCGCCTGTTCGGCCATCTCGTCGCGAGCCTTGACCACGGATCGAAGCCGGCCGGCGGTGAAGAACGGCCAGCTGACCTCGATCTCGATCAGCGAACCGAGATTGTTGACGTCGAGCCAGTCGCGGAAGCTGGTGCTCGAGAATCCACCGGTTCCGTTGATCTTCAGGGTCGGATACAGCGCCGCCTCCGCGACCCCGATATCCGCGACCGCCGACATGAGACTGCGCTCCGCCGCCCGCACGTCGGGACGACGTCGGATGGTGTCGGCCGGAATGCCCACCGCGATGGTCTCGGACGGCATCGGCACCGGATTCGCCGGATCGAATGTATCCTGGATTCGATCTCGCAGCGGCCCCGGGGCGGCACCGAGAAGAATGCTGATCCGATTCACCGCGTCGGCGATCTCCTCTTCATAGGAGGGCAGCAACGCCATCGCATCGGCCAGCTGGGCCTGGGCCTGGGCGACCTCGAGCTCGTTGGTGACGCCCATCTTGTACTGGTCCTGGACCAGGTCGAGCGTCTTCTTCCGAGTGTCCACTTCCGTCAGGATCGCCGCACGCTGTCCCTGGAGCGATCGTGCCTCGAGATAGCTCCTCGCCACCTCGGCCCGGATCGAAACGAGTGCGTCGCGAAGATCCTCGATCTTGGCGAGGACCTGATACTCCGCGGACTGCATCGACCGCCGGACTCGACCCCAGAGATCGATCTCCCAGCCCAGGTCGAGCGTTCCGGAGTAGTACTCCTCGTCGGTGTCCACCGACTGCACGTTGCTCGGCACACCCTCCCGGTAGTACGAGGCGGCGTCGAGCGACATCTGCGGGAAGAGATCCGCCGCCGCGATGCCGAAGGCCGCCCGAGCTTCCCGGATGCGGCTTTCCGCGATGCGAAGGTCGAGGTTGTTCCGTTCCGCCGAGGCGATCAGTTCGTCGAGGAGCGGATCACCGAAGGTTCGCCACCAGGCGTGCGGCGACCAAGCGTCCGCCTCCATGCCGTCGACCAGATCGGTGTGCCAGGAATCGGGCAAGACCAGATTGGGCGACGTTGGATCCGGTCCGACCATGCAACCCGCGGTGACGAGTAGTCCGGCGCACAGGGCGGATCTGGCTGAAAGGGTTCTCAGCGGCATGCGTGGCAGGCTACTCGACCAGGACGCCGCCCGTTGGCACCAGGACGGAGGAGCTCGGTTTTGATCGCCGATCGACATCGCTACGATCATTCCGACCGATCGAGTCCGCATTCGATGGATTTGGAGCCCCACTTGCCAGAACAGGACATGAACGGAGATCCCGAGATCATGCGGCGCGCGATCAAGCTGGCCTGGAATGCGGCCATGGAGCATCAGTCGGGCGGCCCCTTCGGATGCGTGATCATGCGCGGCGACCAGATCGTCGCCGAAGGGTGGAACGAAGTCCTGGAGAGTGGCGACCCCACCGCCCACGCGGAAGTGGTGGCCATCCGCAAGGCGTGCGCCGCCCTGGGGACCCACGATCTCTCCGGATGCACCGTCTACACGACCGGCGAACCGTGTCCAATGTGCTACGGAGCCTGCTGGTGGGCGCGGGTGGATCACATCTTCTTCGCCTCGAACCACGACGACGCCCACGACTTCGGGAGCTTCGACGACCGACCGATCCTGGAGGCGCTGCGTCAACCCGCCGAACGACGGCCGCTCGGGGCGACCGAACTCTGCCGGGAGGAGATGCTCGAGGTCTGGCGCGCGTTCGCGGCGCTTCCCGATCGTCCCCACTACTGAATCGAACGCTCGTGACGACCTCCGCTCCCCAGACTCGCATCGCGGCTCCTTCGCGGGGTCGACTGACCCTCGAACTGGCGATCTTCTTCTGGATCCTGCCGGTGGTCGTCGCCGCCTTCCCGCGCGCCTACGCACCACCCATTCCCATTCTCTGGGCAGCCGCGATCCTCTGCCTGATTCTCCTCCTTCGCTCCAAGGACTTCGATCGGTCCCTGCTCTGGGGTGCGGGCGGCGTCGCCTCGGGGTTTCCCGGCGTCCTCAAGAGATTCATGCTCTTCGGTCCGCTGCTCGCGGGATTCGCGTGGCTGATGGAGCCCGAGCACTTTCTTTCGTTTCCGCGGGAACGTCCGGTGATCTGGTTGGCCGTGATGGTCCTCTACCCGATCTTCTCGGTGATCCCCCAGGGAATCGTGTTCAGGAGCTTTCTCTGCCATCGCTACCGACCGCTGATCGGATCCGGTCCGTTCGCGTGGATCGCGGCGGGAACGACCTTCGGATTCGCACACATCGTGATGCACCGTTGGGAACCCGTCCTGATCACCGTGGTCGGTGGCGTGATCTTCACCTCGACGCTTCTTCGTCGTCGCAGCGGACTCCTGGCGGACATCGAGCACGCGTTCTACGGCGACCTGGCCTTCACCCTCGGACTCGGAGTCTGGATCTTCACCGGCGCTGCGAGAGCCGGACTCTGAACGACCGATGGCGGACGCCTAGCGGAACGCCTCGCGCAGGACGACGTCCGGCGCCTGGACGAGCATCCTCACGAGGCCCCGAACCGCGGCCGCCCGGCCGCGAGAGAGTTCGACGAGGGTTTCCGCGAACGCGTCGACGAACCAGTCGACGTCACCGTCCGAGAGGACCAGCGGTGGAACGACCTTGATGACGGGACTGGTCTTGGCCGTCGACTGCACCAGAACCCGGTGCTGCTTCAGCATCCATCCCACCACCGCCTGCGCGACGAGCGTCGGCGTGCGCGAGCCGTACCCGGGGAGATCGAACGCCAACGCCCTCGGATCGAGTTCGATCCCCACCATGAGACCACGCCCGCGGACCTCCCGGATGCCCGGAACCGTGGTTGCGATCCGCCGAAGCGCTTCGATCAGTCGATGGCCGCGCTCACCGGCTCTCGTCACCAGATCCTCCGCGTCGATCGCATGCAAGGACGCCAGGCCGACCGCCATGGCGAGTGGATTCTCCCGAAACGTCGAGGAGTGCACGACCGACCGCTCGACCGAGTCGAACACCTGGTCGAAGATGGTCGCTCGCCCCACCACCGCCCCTACCGGCACCATCCCTCCCGACAACGCCTTGGAGAGACACACCAGATCAGGCTGCACGCCGTCGTGATCGACCGCGAGCATGTGGCCGGTCCGTCCCAGCCCGGTCTG